>CAOJXI010000114.1 GCA_948465665.1 uncultured Clostridia bacterium
CAGGGGGCTTTTTAGGAAAGCCCCCTGGACCCGAAACCTTTTTAATCCGCCCTAGCTTGTACTCTCCGAAGTTTATCCCCGCAAATATGCTTTATCGAACTTCACATTAACGAATCTTCTGAACCAATACAGCGGGTTTCTTTAGCAGGGACACCAACAACGACAGTATAAGGCTGGACATTATGGACAACGACAGCTCCGGCACCTATGGCAGCATGATCTCCGATTGTAACATCCCCCAAAATTTTTGCCCCTGTTCCAATTAAAACATAGTCGCCGATCCTGGGTACTTTAGGATTTCCATTCCTCCCGCCAATTACCACATGGCTTTGTATCTTGCAGCCCTTTCCAATGATGCAGTTTTCATGAAGGATTACTCCAAGCCCGCCATGAGGAAAGGAACATCCCTCCCCGATTTTACAGCTCGGCGGAATTACACAGCAGAAAATAATACGGATAACCGCTTTACATATGCTAGGAAGCAGCGGGATATGTTTTTGATGACACATATACATAAAACGATAAAGCCCCATCCACTTAGCTTCTTTCATTAAAAACGCCACCCTACGCCTTTTGATAAATTTTATTTTCCCCGCCTGAATGTCCTGGGAAAATAAACCCGTTTCCATACTGCCAGGGCTGCATACCGTATAAAGCAGTAACAGGCAAAGGGGAACGGCAGCCGTTCCACAGAGTGATAAAGATTCCATGTTCCAAAAACAGAACCCCATTTATTGCTGGACAACGAATCTTTAGAACGGCGGTAAAAGGCTAATGGTTCCATAATACCATAGCAGGGAAAACCGCCTTTCAATATCTGCATCCATGTAGCTGCGTCCTGCCTGCGGCGCATATTTGGCATTTCCAATAATTTACCGGAAACCATTTCACGATCTACCATAACTCCAACTGTTTGTATTAGATTATGAAGAAGATAGCCTTTATAATCCAAATAGGGCATCATATATACAATTTTATTGAGCAGTTTTCCCCCATTAGAGATGATTTGATAAGATGTGCAGCTAAACGCACAATTTCTTTCCTGCATAAAACGGATTTGCTTTTCTAATTTATCCGAAGCCCACAAATCGTCTGCATCCAGATAGGCAATATACTTTCCAGAGGCTTGGGAGAGGGCGGCGTTTCTGGCTTTGGCGGCCCCGCCGTTTTGTGCAAGCGAAATAAGATGGATTCGTCCGTCCTGCTTTGCTGCCTGGCCTATAATTAAACGGGTATTGTCCGTTGAACCGTCGTCGGCTATGAGCATTTCCCAATTTGGATAGGTTTGACGTTGCACTGTCTTTATTGTTTCGCCTATATAACGTTGGGATTGGTAAGTAGGAGTTATAACCGAAACAAGGGGTGTTGACACCAAGTATATTCCTCCCCTGTTTTTGAAATGTAGAAAATTGTCGGATTTTCTGAGGTGCATTTTAGCAAAGTATAACATAATAAGCTTTAAATTTCAATTACTACTATATAAAACAGTTTAATTTTGTAGAATTATAAAAAATATGGAAATAATTTTGGTAATATTTTCTAATTCAAATTATATGACCAAAAATAAGATTATGGGTGTAGTCTGGAACAGATTAAAAAGATTTGGGGTAAGACCAAATGATGCCTTATCCTATGGTTTTCAGTGCAGAGCAGCATTGTAAGAATTTTTTTATTATGGTATACTGGAGAAAAGAACCATTGTCCCGACTAATAAAATAAGGAGTTGTATTGTTTGCTATGAGAATAATAAACACACAGGAAGTAATTCCTGTCATACGCAAATTATGTATTCAGGCATGTCAGCATCTAAGCGCAAATGTTACAAATGCGCTTAAAGATGCGCGTACACAGGAAGAATCCCCTTTATGTCAGGAAATTCTTGAATTATTAATTGAAAACGCAGAATATGCAGATAAAAACAATCTTGCTTGCTGCCAGGATACAGGTATGACTCTTATTTTTATGGAAATAGGACAGGAGGTGTGCTGGGAAGGACAGCCGTTATCAGAAGCGGTTGACGAAGGGGTACGGCAGGGATACCGGGATGGATACCTTCGTAAATCAGTAGTGGCAGACCCTATTAGGCGTACCAATACAGGGGATAATACGCCAGCAGTCCTATATACGGAAATCGTCCCTGGAGATCAAGTAACTATAACCGTTCTTCCTAAGGGTGCCGGGAGCGAAAATATGTGCCATGTATCAATGCTGACCCCAGCCGATGGCACAGCAGGAATAAAAAAGGCGGTTTTGGAAGCAGTAGACCGCGCAGGCGGGAAACCGTGTCCCCCGCTGGTCATTGGAATTGGTCTTGGAGGGACAATGGACAAGGCAGCAGTTTTATCAAAGAAAGCGCTCCGCCGGGATATTGGGGAGCGGAATAAAGTTCCCCATCTGGCGGAGCTGGAAAAAGAATTATTAGAAGAAATTAATAAAACTGGAATAGGGGCCCTAGGAATGGGAGGTACTGTAACCGCCCTGGATGTACATATTGAGGGTTATCCTACCCACATTGCCTGCCTGCCCCTTGCCATTACGTTCCAATGTCACGCTTACCGCCATGCCCAAGCAGTATTATAAAATAAAAACTGCTTTACTGACGAAAGGATAGGTTGAAAAATGAAAATAACGCTTCCATTTACATTAGAAGCCCGCGAATCAGTGAAAATCGGGGATGTGCTGGAATTGACAGGGGATATCTATACAGCCAGGGACGCCGCCCATGGAAGAATACAGGAGGCGGTTGAAAAAGGCGAGCCCCTTCCCATAGACTTAAAAGGGAAGACCATATTTTACTGCGGCCCCTGCCCCGCAGGGCCGGGCAGGGTAATCGGGCCCCTTGGCCCAACTACCAGCGCTAGGATGGATCCTTACATGGAGATGATGTTCCAGCAGGGAATGGCTGCCTGTATTGGGAAAGGCGACCGGGCCCCCTATGTGGCAGAACTTTGCCGGAAATATAAAGGCGTGTATTTATTGGGGGTAGGGGGAGCAGCGGCACTTTGTGCAAATTCGGTTAAGGAAGTAGAAGAATTGGCGTATCCTGATTTGGGGACAGAATCCATTAAAAGATATTATGTAGAGGGGTTCAAGGTAGTTGTTGGGATTGATACCCAGGGACGTTCTATCCAGGAAGTCAATATTCCCAAATACCGCCGGTGTTAAAAGGAGTGGTTTATATCTATGATTTCAAAAAAGGATATTGAAGAAGCCTTAAAAAACCAGTTGGCCCTTGACTACAACTGCAATAAGGAAGATTTCAGCCGCCAGGAGAACATTATAACTGTTTCCAGAAAAATACCAGGCAGGCGGGAATATATTAAAGGGGAATACTTTTTTACTATGGTGACAATGGGCAGCAATGCCGTTATTATGGCTGATGAAAAAATTCACCCCTTTTTAAAGGAATATGTCAAAGGGAAAGAAGGTTTTTGGCTTTTTGAGCAGAACCATTTTTTCAATATTCAGCAGGAATTGGGCAGGTATGGAAAAAAACTGCTTCCAACTCACCATATGTTTTTACCGAACCCGGAACCTTTAAATTGGAAGCCTTCATTTGAAATAAAGTGGTTTGAACAAAAGGATATTATGAAACTGTATGGAAATCCAACCTTTCCTAATGCGCTGTGTAAGGAATTTAAGCCGGAACGTCCCGATGTTTTAGCTGTAGCGGCTATAGATGGCGATAGAATAGTTGGTTTGGCAGGATGTTCGGCAGACTCCCCAAAAATGTGGCAGATTGGCATTGATGTAAATCCAGAATACCGTAAAAAGGGAATTGGAGCGGCCCTGGTGGGGCTTTTAAAGGATGAAATTTTTAAGAGGGATGCAATTCCTTTTTATGGGACAAGCCTTTCCAATTTAGCTTCCTGGAGAATTGCCCTAAAATGCGGGTTCTATCCGGCATGGGTGGAAACTGAAACAAAATGATACAGGGCTTATAGTTTTAAGGGCTTAATGCCGTATATTTTTATATGTCATATAAAGCCCAGTACGAAAAGACCGATATAGAAGGGAGCAGATACAATGGCAGAGCCAATTTATTATGGAACAGCCTATTATCCTGAATTATGGGGCGAAAAGGAAATCCAGCAGGATATCGAAGAAATGAAAGCTGTAGGTATCAACTGTGTACGAATTGGAGAGTTTGCATGGCACAGGATGGAACCAGAGGCAGGGCATATTGACCTGACATTTTTTAGAAATGTCATTCGTCTTTTAAAAGCTAATGGTATAGACACTATTTTATGCACGCCGACCCCAACACCTCCCCGCTGGCTGACTTACCAGCATCCCGAAACAGCTTTTGTAAATTCCGAGTTGACAGCATATGAACATGGAGCCAGGCAGCATGTCTGTACCAATCACCCGTTGTTCCAAATGCACGCCTACCAGATTATTGAAGCGATGGCAAAGGAATTAGGAAATCTTCCAGGGGTAATTGCATGGCAGTTGGACAACGAGTTTAAATGCCATGTGAAGGAATGCTGCTGTGAAACCTGCAAGAGGCTATGGCATAAATGGCTGCGGGCAAAATATACTGATATTGAATTGTTAAACCAAGCATGGGGGGCTGAGATTTGGAGCCAAAGCTATTCCAGCTTTGAAGAAGTACCCCAGCCAGTTGCAACCCCGTTTTTACATAATCCATCATTGACTACAAACTACCGGCGTTTTTCTATGGAAAAGATTAACGAGTTTGCCCATCATCAGGCGAGGATTATCCGACAATATTCCAGTGCCCCTATTACACATAATACAGGGCTTACCTTTGCGCTGGACAATGAAAGTTTATTCAAACCTTTGGATTTTGTGTCTTTTGACGCATATCCACAGTATGGGCAGTTCCTGCATTTCCAGATGCAGTTTGACCGCTGGCGTGCATTAAAAGGCGGGAAACGGTTCTGGGTAATGGAAACCAGCCCCTCCCATGCAGGGCATACCCATGGAACACCCCCGCCCCATCCGCAGGGGTATCTTCGGTGTGAAGCGGTTTCTGCTGTGGCAAGCGGCGCCAAAGGCTTCAACTACTGGCTGTGGAGGCAGCAGCGGACAGGATGCGAGATTACCCATGGTTCCATCCTTTACAGTTGGGGGGAACACGGGCTTGGATATGACAATGTGAAAGAAGTAGGGGAAATATTTCAGAAGCTAAACCCCGTTTTATCATCTACGGAGGTGGAACAGCCCCAGGTTGGGATTCTCTTTTCTGATTTTGCAAACCAGTTTTTCCAGTCGGAGCCAATGAACAATATAAGTTATACTGAGCAGTTCCGTATTCTTTATGATATGCTTGTTGATATGGGAATCTGCCGGGATGTTATCAGCGAAGGCGCTGATTTAAGCCAGTATAAGTTGGTTATTATCCCCTTCCTTCCTGCTTTGGAGGAATCCTTTTTGCAGAAATTGTACCGTTTTGCAGAGCAGGGCGGCGTAGTAATTGCTGGGCCTATGACTGGGTTCCGTACCTGTGAGCACACGGTTCATACCTCCCACGCCCTTGGTAATTTGGAAGCACTTTGTGGTATTCATGTATCGCAGTTTTACCGCGCAGACCATACGGATGCCATCATGGAGGGCTTTGGCGTTCAGTGCCATCCTGTCCATTGGGCTGCTCCCTTTGAGCCGTTGAATGAAACAGAACAGCTTGCTGCATACCATACAACCCTTCATTCGCCTTCCAGCGCAGCAGCACGGCATAAAGCCGGATTGGGATGGGTTTATACATTGGCAGCTATGCCTTCAATGGAAGGGGAAGAAGGAGAACAATTCCTGAAAGGGTTTATTGAGGATGCTGCAAAACAGGCAGAAATTACTCTAAGGTATGCGACAGATCGTTCTACCCTTTCCGTTACGCGACTGGATGAAGCCGGACAGCGTTACCTGTTTTTAATCAATATAGACGGAAATGGCTCTAAAGTTTCGTTAGATGGGGATTGGGAGGATGCGTTTAACCAGGAAAACATTAAGGAAGTTCAACTGGATGCCTATCAATATATGGTATTGAAGCAGAAATAATATAATAGTGTCTGGAAATGTTTTGGGCAGCTTTATTGACAGGGAAAAAGCCATATGCTATCTTAAAGGAGATATATAAGAACGGAGAGATGGAAATGGAGGCTAATGCCAACCGTGAATATAAAGACAGCGTATTTTCTATGTATATGAGTGAGCCGAAACGTTTAATAGAGGTTTACAATGCCATCCAGGAAACAGATTATTCTTTAGATACCCCAATAGAGATTACGACTTTGGATGGGGTTCTGTTTATGAACCGTGTTAATGATATTTCCTTTATGCTGGACAGAAAGTTTATTGTTTTTATGGAGCATCAATCCAGTATTAACGAGAATATGCCGGTAAGGATGCTGCTCTATTTGGGGCGGGTTTATGAAAAGATTCTGGAAAAGGAAAACTTATACCGCAAAAAAAGGATTCCCCTGCCAGCGCCGGAATTTATTGTATTATATATTGGAAAGGAGACTTATCCAGACGAGCAAGTTCTGAAGCTTTCAGACGCATTTGTTTTTTCGCCAAAGGGGGAAAATTCCGCTGAGGTAACAGTAAGAGTTTTGAATATTCAATACAAGGAAGGTAAAAAGCTGCTGGAAAAGAGCAAATCACTGCATGATTATAGTTTTTTCATTGCCAGGGTTCAAAAGTATTTGGATGAAGGTTTTGAGCTAAAGAAGGCAATTCACAGAGCAGCATTGGAATGTGAAAAACGGGGAATTATGCAGCCGTTTTTGAAAGACCATATTTCGGAGGTGGAGAATATGCTGTATACAGAATGGAAGCTGGAGGACGCTTTAAAAATGGAGCGGGAAGAAGGAATTGAGATAGGCATGGAGAGGGGAATGGAAAAAGAACGGCAGAAAATCATCCAGTCTCTGTCTAAATTTATGCCTGCCGAACAGATTGCGCATATGCTGGAAATTCCCCTAGAGGAAGTAAATTATTCATTTGAAAGCTGAAATAAATTTTTAATCAAGCTGTAACAACAAAGGAGGAATAAAAATGGCGGAAACCTTTGCAGAACACAGGCTGGAACGTGAACTTACCTGGATAGAAATGTGGAATGATCTTGCTGCCCAAGGGATTCATCCTGTCGAGTTATGGGAAAACGGCGCGCCTAATTATATCCCGGCTGAGCGTCAGGCACCCCCTCGTATAGCAGTTTTTCCGGCTCCGGGCGGAAATGTCCGCGGATTGCTTATCATTTGTGCCGGAGGCGGTTTTAATTTTAAATCCCGCCAGGAAGGCAAACCAGTTGCGGAGTATTTTCAAAAACAGGGGATTCATACGGCTATACTGGATTACCGCTGCAAACCTCATACTGTAATGGATGCTTGTGCGGATGGTTTGCGGGCAGTTCGCTGGGCACGCTGCCATGCAGAAGAGCTTCACATCCGTCCTGATAAAATCGCCCTTAGCGGATTTTCAGCAGGAGGAATCCTCACTGCGCTTGCAGCAACACATTTTGATTATGGAAATCCACAGTCGGATGATCCCGTTGAACGGTTTTCCAGCCGCCCGGATGCGGCATTGCTGTTTTATGGCGCTATGGCGAGGGCGTCGGTGATATCTACGCATTTGTCCTATGATATAGAAGCGCAGAGGGAAGCGGCGGAACATGATCCCTTGAAATGTATGAGAAATGATGCCCCGCCTTTCTTTATTTTTCAAACCCATGCGGATGATCCACGTTTTGCATTGAATTATGGGAAAGAACTGGCGGATAGGGGGATACCCTTTGAAGTCCATACGTTTAATGGGGGACGGCACGGTCAGGGGCTTTATGATGGCAGCTATGGAATGGAAAATGCTCCGCATACTGCACATTGGGCTAAGTTGGCATCGGAATGGCTTATACAACAGGGTTGGTAAGGAATTTTATACTGAAAATAGTGGGCTTGGAAAGAAAATTTCCAAGCCCGTAAGTTATTTTTAGTTCGATAAAGCTAATTTGCGGGGGATAAGCTGAGATGAGTACAAGTTAAGGCGGATTAAAAAGGTTTCGGGTCCAGGGGGCTTTCCTCAAAAGCCCCCTGG
>CAOJXI010000115.1 GCA_948465665.1 uncultured Clostridia bacterium
GAAGAAGCCCGCCATAATGGGGCTGCCCGCCCGAAGCTGGTTCCAATCCCAATCTAATTCCACCCCCCCCCTGAGCAATTCCAGCGGGCTTTTGATTTTAAATACTGACGAAGTGGTTAGCTATATATCTCTTAGGCGAGGTTTATCCTCTCTTTCAGCAAGCTGTGGTATTTCACCCTCTGCGGAGGGCGACCAGAGGAACTTTTTAGGAAAGTTCCTCTGGACTCTTCAAACCTTTTTAATCCGCCCCAGCTTGTACTCGTCTTAGCTTTCCCCCGCAAATTTGCTTTATCAAACTCATATTGAATGATAGCATATTTTTATATAAAAGGCCCTTCCATTTAGGAAGGGCCCTATTTACAGCTATTTCAAACTTAGTACTTTCCGCCAATAGAAGAAGCGGACGCAGAGAATGTAGAAACAGGAATATCATCATCCATCTCAGGCTGTGTAAACGTTGGCATTGATTTCCCGCTGTTTTCCATCAGCTTAAATTGTCCAACCAAATTTTTAAGCATTTGGGCCTGACCGGAAAGTTCCTCACTGGCTGCTGCGCTCTGTTCTGCAGTAGCAGAGTTATTCTGTACAACGGCAGAAATCTGATCAATGCCCTGGCTGATCTGTCCAGCAGAGGTTGCCTGAACGTTGCTTGCATCTGAAATCTGGTTGACAGCAGATGTAACCTCGTCAATACCTCCTACAATCTCACCCAGGGAAGCAGCGGTTTCATTGGCAATTTTAGAACCATGCTCTACTGCCCTGAGGGAACGTTCAATCAATACAGATGTATCTTTTGACGCATCTGCGGATTTGCTTGCCAGGTTGCGCACTTCATCCGCAACAACTGCAAATCCCTTGCCGGCTACCCCTACCCTTGCTGCTTCCACAGCCGCGTTCAGGGCAAGAATATTGGTCTGGAAAGCAATATCTTCAATGGTTTTAACTATCTTGCCGATTTCGTTGGAACTGTCGCTGATTTCTCCCATTGCGGCAAGCATTTCTTCCATTTGCTTAGAACCCTCTGCAGCGCGGTCTTTCACAGAATTGGATTTATCGCTTGCCTCTTTCGCGTTTTCAGCGTTATGGTTGATTGCACTGGAAATTTCGGAAATCGTTGCAGCCAGTTCCTGGACAGAGGAAGCTTGTTCTGTTGCTCCCTGGGACAACGCCTGGGCGCCAGCCGAAACCTGGTTAGCACCAATCGCAACCTGATCGGAAGATTCATTAATCTGTGCCAATGTGCTGCTCAAAGTATCCCGGACATCCCGAATAGACTGTAACAGCGAATGATAAACACCAACATAATTTTCCTCGCCAATGGTGGTGTCTGCCTGGAAATTCCCTTTCCCTAATTCAGAAAGGACAAATTTCTCGTCGGTGATAACGCTGTTGAGAAAACCTGACATTTTCTGTACGCTGTCCTGCAGCATGCCCAGTTCATCCTTAGACTTATGGGTAAGTTTGACTTTTAAATCGCCTTTTGTAATATTTTCCATTGCAATCTGGACTTCCTTGATCGGTGTTACAATGCCCTTCGTCAAATAAAGCGCAAGAACCGTTGCAATCAAAATGGCTAAAACAGAGACAACAATGGAAATACTCATAAAGCCTCTTTCAGCTTTCATGGCACTTTCGTAGTTAGCATCAACTTCTTGGCTTACCTGCGTTGCAAACGACTGCAATGTAAGGGCGGCCTGCTGCATCGTTGGCGCATATACATCCGCCAATAGCGTTTGCGCTTCCTGGCTGATGGTGCTGACTGTCCCTGTTTCTGCGCGGCACAATTCATAAATCCGCGCCTTTTCATCATCTATAGTCTGAATAATATTGTCAACTTCCTTCATTAATGAAAGGTCGCCTTCGTAGTTCTGCATAACCCAGTTTTTCCGTTCAAGGTAAAGGTCATAATAGTTATCTGCTTCACCCAACTGCTCCTCAACAGCCGCGGCAGTAGGTTCAAGGGATGCCAGCGCTATGCTCTTTACACTGGCCTGTAAACGTGCGCGCATATCTCCAATACTGGAGACTACCATATAATTTTTTGTATAGAAGTATGTATACCGGTTTGCAGTATTATTCAGACCGCAAATTAAAACAACTAATGCTATCGTTGTACATACAATAATACTACTGAAAATAACTAAAAACTTCTTTCCTACTTTTAGATTGTTCATTCAGTAAGATTCCTTTCCTCCTAGTTTTCCGCACCCTTATATAGATTCCCTCTTAGGGGGTACTCTACACCTACACACATCCTTTCCATATTGAATGGGCCGGGTTTCATTTCATATTATACACCCTTTTCCATAAAAATGGAAGTATTTCTTAATGGTATTCTATAAAAAAGCAAAAGGAAATTCAATACTCTTTTTCAACTTTTTGCATATAGGGAATACCAGATAGTAGTATATCTTAGTTAAATATCTTTTAATATTAGAAAGTTATATATTGCCAGCTATTGAATAAAAAACAGAACAAAGCAAATGGCAAATATAACCACATGCTTTGTCCTGTTAAGATTTTATACCATAGTTCCAATCCGGTCGCTATTGGGAACAAGAAAAACCTTAATATTTTCCTCCAATGGAAGATATGGAACCAGAGGCGGGAGCCTCGTCCATTGTTATAGGAGCAGAGAAGGACTGCTTCCCGCTATTTCCCTTCAAATTAAACTGCCCCACCAAATTTTTGAGCATCTGCGCCTGGCCGGAAAGTTCCTCGCTGGCAGCAGCGCTCTGTTCTGCAGTAGCGGAATTATTCTGTACAACAGCGGAAATCTGGTCAATTCCCTGGCTGACCTGCCCGACGGAAGTGGCCTGGTTGTTGCTTGCTTCCGAAATTTCATCAACCGCAGCAGTAACTTCGTCAATGCCTTCAACAATTTCACCCAGGGAAGCAGCCGTTTCATTAGCAATTTTAGAGCCGTTCTCCACTGCCTGGAGGGAACGGTCAATCAGGAAGGATGTATTTTTAGAAGCATCTGCGGATTTGCTCGCCAAATTACGCACCTCGTCTGCAACAACAGCAAAACCTTTGCCGGCTGACCCAACCCTCGCTGCTTCTACAGCGGCGTTCAAGGCAAGTATATTCGTCTGGAACGCAATGTCTTCAATAGTCTTAACAATCTTGCCGATTTCGTTGGAGCTGTCGCTGATTTCTCCCATTGCAGCAAGCATTTCCTGCATTTGTTTGGAACCTTCGGCTGCGCGGTCTTTGACAGTGTTGGATTTTTCGCTTGCCCCTTTCGCGTTTTCAGCGTTATGATTGATTGCGCTGGAAATCTCTGAAATCGTTGCAGCCAATTCCTGAACAGAGGAAGCCTGTTCTGTAGCGCCCTGGGACAGCGCCTGTGCGCCTGCCGAAACCTGGTTTGCACCAATCGCAACCTGGTCGGAGGATTCGTTAATCTGCGCTAATGTGCTGCTCAAAGTATCCCGAACATCACGGATAGATTGCAGTAGGGCATTGTAAACACCTACGTAATATTCTTCCCCAATCTGCGTATCTGCCTGGAAATCCCCTTTTCCCAAAGAAGAAAGAATATGCTCTTCATCATTAATAACATTGTTCAGAAAATCCGACATATGGCGCACACTGGCCTGGAGCATACCCAGCTCGTCCTTGGAAACATGTGTAAGTTTAATAGCCAGATTACCATTAGTAATATTTTCCATTGCAATTTGGACTTGTTTAATGGGCGATACAATACTTTTTGTCAAATAAAGTGCAAGAAAGGCAGCAATTAAAATTGTTATTATTGAAACAATTATGGAAATTACCATAAAGCTTTTTTCCAACTTCATTGCATTTGCATAGTTTTGGTCAACTTCTCCCCTTACCTGCTCCCCAAAGGATTGAAGCGTAAGGGCAGCTTTCTGGAGGGTTGGGGCATATTGTTCCACCAACAGGGTCTGCGCCTCCTGGCTGATGCTGTTGGTGCTGGTCTCTGCGCGGCACAGTTCATAAATTCGGGCCTTTTCATCTTCCATGGACTGAACCAGGCTGTCAACTTCACGCATCAAGGAAAGATCTCCCTCATAGTTCTGCATGACCCAGTTTTTCCGCTCCGTATAAAGATTGTAATAGTTATCTGCATCAGCTATCTGCTCCTCGACCCCTTCGTCAGTGGGTTCAACGGACGATAAGGCTACGCTTTTCACACTGGCCTGCAAACGGGCGCGCATATCTCCAATACTGGTGACAACAGCATAATTCTTTGTATAAAAATATGTATACCGGTTAGCAGTATTGGTCATGCCAGTAAGTAAAACAATCAATGCAATCGTTGTACATACAATTATACCGCCAAAAACCACTATGAACTTCTTCCCTACTTTTAGATTGTTCATCTTAGATCTCTTTCCTCCCTATTGTCTAATGTCCTGCGTACAAATCCATGGAAACATGTATCTGCATGTTCCACCCCCCCCCCCGGGTATTTAATGGGCCGGATTCTATTTCACATTATACACCCTTTATTTAGAAAATGGAAGTATATTTTGCTAGATTTCTTAAATAAAGAGATAAATATGCTATTTTTCCTGTAACTTATACATAAAAATTTTTACTGTTTATGAAAGAGACTTCCAACAAGTCAAAAAATTTCAGGAAACGTCTTTTAACGTTTCCTGAAATTTCCAAAAAACTAATATTTTCCTCCAATAGATGCCGCGTGTACAGAGGGAGATGCTCCTAAATCAGAAGGAACAGGCATTGTCTTTCTACCACGATCAACAAACTTAAACTGTCCAACCAGATTTTTGAGCATCTGCGCCTGGCCGGAAAGCTCCTCACTGGCAGCAGCGCTCTGTTCTGCAGTAGCGGAGTTATTTTGTACAACAGCAGAAATTTGATCAATCCCCTGGCTGACCTGTCCGGCAGAAATTGCCTGGGCGTTGCTTGCCTCTGAAATCTCGTTAATAGCAGCTGCAACTTCGTCAATCCCTCCAACAATCTCTCCCAAAGAGGATGCAGTCTCATTCGCAATTTTGGAGCCGTTTTCCACTGCATGGAGGGAACGTTCAATCAGGAGGGACGTATTTTTAGACGCGTCAGCGGATTTGCTTGCCAAATTACGTACTTCATCTGCAACAACGGCAAAGCCTTTTCCTGCAACCCCGACCCTTGCAGCTTCTACTGCAGCATTCAAAGCAAGAATATTGGTCTGGAAGGCAATATCTTCGATGGTTTTAACAATCTTTCCAATTTCCCCGGAACTTTCGTTAATCTCACCCATGGCGTTGAGCATTTCCTGCATTTGCATGGTGCCTTGTGCAGCACGGTCTTTGACAGCGCTGGACTTGTCGCTTGCTTCCTTTGCGTTTCCGGCGTTTTGATTGATGGCGCCGGAGATTTCGGATATCGTTGCAGCCAGTTGTTCCACGGAGGAAGCCTGTTCTGTAGCGCCTTGAGACAATGCCTGCGCCCCGGCTGAAACCTGGTTAGCGCCAATTGCAACCTGATCGGCAGACTCATTAATCTGTGATAGCGTATTGCCAAGGGTGTCGCGAACGTCACGGATAGATTGCAGCAGTGAATGATAAACGCCAACATAATGCTCCTCGCCAATACTGGTATCCACCTGGAAATCCCCCTTGCCAAGTTCGGCAAGGACATATTTTTCATCATTAATAACATCATTTAGGAAGCTGGACATATACTGAACGCTTTTTTGGAGCATACCCAATTCATCCTTAGAATTATGGGTAAGCGAAATAGTCAGCTCACCCTGTGTAATCTTCTCCATAGCGAGCTGAACTTCCTTAATAGGCGAAACAATCCCAGTAGTCAGATAAACTGCAAGAACCGCGGCAATTAAAATGGCAGCAACAGAAATAAAGATGGAAAGCGTCATGAATCCCTTTTCTGCCTTCATAGCATTAGCGTAATTGGTATCAACGTCGCTTTTTACCTGGTCTGCAAACGACTGGAGGGTAAGCGCTGCTATCTGCAAAGTAGGCGCATACTCGCCAAATAAAAGCTCCTGCGCGGTTCTGCTGACTGTGCTGACATTAGTGGTTTTCGCGCGGCACAATTCATAGATCCGGGTCTTTTTCTCCTCCACTGACTGAATCATGCTTTCAACTTCATACATTTTGGAGAGATCGCCTTCATAATTCTGCATAACCCAGGTTTTCTGTTCATTAAAAAGCTCATAATAATTGTCTGCATCATCCAGCTCCTGGGCAACCTCAGCAGAGCTGGGGGCAATTGTAGCCATAGCAATACTTTTCATATTGGCTTGTAACCGGGCGCGCATATCCCCAATACCGGCAACAACCAGGTAATTTTTAGAATAAAAGTATGTATACCTGTTGGCAGTATTATTCATGCCGAAAATTAAAACAATCAATGCAATCGTAGTACATAGAATGATGCCGCCAAAAACAACCAGAAATTTTTTCCCTACTTTCAAATTGTTCATCTTTAAAATCCCTTCCTCCTGATTTCTCCGGTGATAAGAGCCTGTTTAAATTCTGGACGTGCGCAGATTGTGCAGTCAAACTTTTTCTCAGACTGTGCAAAAACGCAGGCAGCCTGGGAAAAAATATGCAGGCAGGATGTGTGCGGACAGATTTTAAACAGGCTCTTAGGGTTAATAAAAAACGACATCCAAAGCTGCTCAAAAACCGAACTGCAAAATCCCTTTTTAAAAGGTTAAGCCCGATTTTGGATCACCGCCCTATGGCGTTTTCCACTAAATCCCTTCCATCTGAAACGGACTGTATTTTATACACATTATACATCTTTTATTTTGAAAATGGAAGAGTTTTTTGATGGAATTCTATAAAAAAGCAGGGAGTTTATTATATGTCTATTGTTTAGCATACTATAAAAATCTTTTCCAGACCCTTCCTTTGAATGGTTATCTAGTATTTATGATTTTTAAAGTTATTAAACATATATAAATACAATTTTATGCCAAGATTCATTTTTATAAAGCTATAAAAGCTAATATTAATTCACAAAGGCAATTTACGAAGATTTTCTGAAAAAGCAGTGGATATTTTAAAAAAATTTGGTACAATAAAGGAAGCTTCCAAATAAAAGCAAAGGGAGCAGGGAGGAAAAACCATGTATACAAACACAGGAAGTTTCCGACGGGTAGCAGCTGTCCATGATATCTCTGGATTTGGCCGCTGCTCCCTGACAGTGATTATACCATCTTTATCTGTTATGGGGGTGCAGGTGTGCCCAGTCCCAACAGCAGTACTGTCCACCCATACGGGAGGGCTTGGGGAGGTAGCCATACGGGATTTAACCGACTACATACTTCCTGCCCTGAACCACTATAAAGCTTTAGATTTGTCCTTTGATGCAGTTTATACAGGCTTTTTGGGAAGCCAGACACAAATTGGGCACTGCCTTGAATTTTTCCAGGCGTTTCCCGATTCCCTCAAAGTAGTAGATCCGGTTATGGGGGATCACGGCAAGGCATACCGGACATGCGGGAAGGAACTCCAAGCGGGAATGGCCAAACTGGTTTCAGCCGCGGATATCATTACGCCAAACCTGACAGAAGCATGTATCCTTTTAAATCAAAGCTTTGAATTCAGCTCCCTTACCCATTCCCAGGCCAAAAGTATGTTGGCGCGTTTAAGCGAAACGGGGCCGTCCAAGGTCATCATAACAGGGGTACAGCTTGCCACCGGGGAAATGGCAAATATCGGTTATGATCGCAATGCGGGGGCATATTGGTATGTTCCCTGTGATTATGTCCCGGTTTCTTATCCGGGTACAGGGGATATCTATGCCAGCGTATTAGTGGGAGGGCTGCTTACAGGGGATAGTTTGTCTATAGCCATGGGACGGGCAACCAGCTTTGTAGAGCTCGCCATAAAGACAACTTTTAGCTATGGTACAGACCCCCGTTACGGGGTAATGCTGGAAAGTGCCCTGCCCTGGCTGACACATAAGGAAATCATTAAAAACTTTGAAATACTATAGATAAAGCAAAGGGGCGGGAGTAACCTAAGACGAGTACAAGCTGGGGCGGATTAAAAAGGTTTCGGGTC
>CAOJXI010000116.1 GCA_948465665.1 uncultured Clostridia bacterium
CAAGTTTTCGCTTGCAGCCATCCAGCAAACCAACGGTTTGCGATGATGGCGTACCTAAACCCGCAAACCATAAAACATATCGAACTCACATTAAGCTAAGGGTTTAAAATAAAAAACGCCGCTAACGGATTAAAAGTTTTTCAATTTCTTCCGGGGAAACCTGATACCGGATTCCCTCAATAATGTTAATAATATTTTCCCTTTCCATATTGCACAGTACCATAAAGGAGGCAAACCCGGTTGGGGCTGACGAAGTGAAGCTCATAAACCTTTTGCTGAGATGATAACGAATAGAATCCACTTTATACTCAATGTAGGTAAAATCCTTATCATCCATATATTTGGTATAACTGGAGGCGGATAAAATCCGCATTGCGTCCTCTGGTGTAGGCGCTTCTGACATTTGCCGCCAAAGTTTTTCGCTCAAACGGCTGTGGGAAGGCAGGAGCTGGGCTTGGATTTCCCTGGGCGAATAATGATGGAAACGTTTCAGTCTCAGAATGGTTGTAACGTTCATCAGCTCCAACTGGGTCAGAAAGATTGAATCCAAATCTTTTTTCGTCTGCCCATGATAATACCGGCTGATTTTCTGGAACAGGTCATCAAAATAAAAGGTTTTTAAAGCCCGTTCGCAGGCTGTAAGATCCGGCCTTTCACCGGGGGCGGGCAAATACGGGCGCAGGATTTTCTCATAGTCTGTCCGTTCCAGCACCCTGAGCATTTCCCCAAAGTCCTTTGCCTTAGCGAGAGGGATTAAACCAAAAGACAGGCGTTTTTCCAGATAAGTCGGAAGCAGCGCGATTGTTTCTGGGAATTCCTCCTTTCCGGCAGAATACAAACCAATGCGCCGGATAAGGGTTTTTATTTCTATATCCTTTAAAATATAAAAATAAAACTCATTTTTTCCTTTTTGAAACCCTAAAAGCCGCTGGTACTGCCGGTAAATTTCCATCTGGACAAGATGTTCCAGCCTTGTCCGGTGGATTTGGTTCTCCTGTACCTGGCTCAACACTTCGCGGTAATGGGTTTCATTCTTTAAATATGCTGCCGCGTCCCCAACGGTCTGTTTATGGAGAAGCTCCGTATAATCTTCCGGCTTCAGCCTATGGCCATACATGGCGCGTATTTTTGTCAGAATGGCTGTATCTGAGAAATTGGAAAGCATCTCTTTCCCTCACCATCCTTTCCTTGTTACTGCGTCCGCCTTTCCGCTGCGGCTGATACTCCTATACAGCGGCTGTACAGTTCATCTATCCATTTTTCACGGTTAGCCTGGTACACTGCTTCCAGCCGTTCGGACTCCTGTTTGTAGGATTCCTGCATTTTCGCAATATCATCCCGGTTGCTGCCTTCCATCTGCTCCTGTATCCGGTTGGTGCGTTCCTTAGCCCTTTGCAGATAATCATGATAAAGCTTTTCTTCCTCCTCTGGGAGTTCCTTTTCGGCTTTCTCTTTTGCCTGGCGCGCTTCCTGCAATATCGCCCTTGCCTGCTGGTCGTATGAAATTAATTGGCGTATAATCTTATCCATCTAATCCCCCCGTTTCCTCTGCCTATTGGAGTAACAATAGTTTTCCCTATATTTTGTTGATATTTGTGATTTTTCAGTAACTTCTTAATATAATATACCCTTCCAGCACCTTGTTCAATAGATAAATTGTCTAAATTTTATTTCTTTCCTAAAGATGAAAAGTGGTAGAATTCTATAAGTAGGACAGGGGGTATCAATAATAGGTACATCAAGTTCTCATCCTATAGCTTAAAAAAATTACCGATAAAATAACTATTTGGTTATGAATACATACTGGCAGCCGCTTTTAAAGACAAACTAATCAGGATATACTTATAGCAGTCCAAGGAAATAACGCAGCACATATTGGCAATGCGTTATTTCCTTGGACTGCTATAAAAGACTCGCTCTACCAGGGAGGTATTATCATTGGATTTTAAGCCAGTAGGACGAAGAATAAAATTGATAAGAGAATCTAAACATCTAACCCAAGAAAAATTGGGAGAAATGACGGGTTTAACAGGGCCATATATCAGCACAGTAGAACGAGGCATTAAAACACCAACATTACCAACCTTTATTAAAATCGCAAATGCTTTGAATGTGAGTATTGATTCTCTCCTTGTAGATTTTTTGAATACTTCTATAAAATTTAAATCGGACAAACTATCAGACCAAATTAAGGATTTACCTGCAAAAGACCAAAGAAAAATTTTAGAGGTTGTACGTATTTTAGTTGAAAGTGAGAAATAAACTGCCCGCAATTTAAACTCAGGTAAAAATTGATCTGAAAATAATAATTGTCTCTTATATATTCTTTAAAATATAAAAAATTCTCTTGAATCTGTAAAAAATACATACTGATGGATATAATTAGCAAAAAACTCGTTCTAATAGTATGATTAGGAGGCAGATTCATGGATTTAAAACTGGTAGGTCAAAAAATAAAAGAATCAAGAACAGCCAGAAATCTTACACAAGAAGAATTAGGGGAACTAACTGATCTGACAAGTTCTTATGTCAGCGTTATAGAACGGGGTGTAAAGGTTCCAACATTAGGAACCTTTATTAAAATTGCCAATGCTTTAAACGTAAGCGCTGACTCCCTTCTTGTAGATGTTTTAAATACTTCTATGAAAATTACGGCAAGCAAATTATCAGATCAAATCGAAAAACTGCCTATAAGAGAACAAAAGAAAATTTTAGAGGTAGTTCGGGTTTTGGCAGAATTTGATAAAGATGAATAAGGAAAAATCAAGAATCACCGATGGTGATTCTTTTTTATGCTTTTCAATAAAATTTTTGACAGAAATTTGCTGTATTCGACATATCTTATGTGTTATAATAGTTCTAAAGAATATAAATTAATTCTAATAGAACTAGGAGAAAAAATATGAACAAATACAGAAAAATCATTATGGAAATTGCCCGGCGTGAGGGAACCAGCCCTAAAGAGGTTTGCCTTAAAATCCAGGAAGCTATAAATGCAGGCTTACAGAACCCAAATTTGTCAGTACAAGAGGAATGGAAGAAAATACATTCAAAATATGGAACCCCCAAACTGGAGGAAATAATTGAATATTGTGTAGAAAATATAACATATAAAAATGGGCATTAACCAAACTGAGCAAATCCAACCCAAACCTTATCTTGCAGTTCTCCCCAAAACATGGTAGACTGAAATAAGAAAAAAGAAGGAGATGGTTATATGTCTGACTCTACTACAAACATTAACATCTGTATGGATTCAGATTTGAAGGCACAGGCTGACAGACTTTTCGGGGAACTCGGCATGAGCCTAACAACAGCGTTCAATATCTTTGTACGCCAGTCTCTCCGTGAGGGACGGATTCCCTTTGAAATCTCCCTCAACCAGCCTAACAGCGAAACGACTTCCGCCATGCTGGAAGCAGAAAGGATTGCAAAAGACCCATCAGTAAAAGGTTATACTGATCTGGATGAACTTTTCGCAGACCTGAAAGCATGAGAAACACAAAATATACAGTCAAGCCTACCACACAGTTCAAAAAAGACTATAAACAGGCAATAAAGCGCGGGTTGGACATTAAACTGTTAGAGGATGTAATCGCCGACCTTGCCACAGGAATTCCCCTCCCGGAAAAGAACAGGGATCATGCTTTGTCTGGGAACTGGGTTGGACACCGTGAATGTCATGTGCTGCCGGACTGGCTTCTGATCTACCGGATTGACGGTAATGTTTTAGTACTGACCTTATCCCGCACCGAGTCACACAATGATTTATTTGGAAAATAATTCTAACCGCTGTATGGGGAATTCCCTGTACAGCGGTTTTTCCTGGCAAAGAAAATATTCCATAACTGATTTTCCTTATCTTGCAGTTCTCCCCAAAACATGGTAGACTGAAATAAGAAAAAAAGAAAAGGAGGGATTGGCATTGAAAATACGCTCATCAGCAAAAGCCCTGATTATAAAAGAGGGCAGGCTGTTGGCAATCCAATGCCAAAGGGAAGGAAAAGAATATTATACCCTTCCCGGCGGAGGCCAGGAACCTTTAGAAAGCTTGGAACAGACGGTTATCCGGGAATGTCTGGAGGAAACCGGTTTGTCAGTCCGCGTAAAATCTCTGGCGGCTGTACAGGAGGAAATCATTACCGATCCGCAGTCTATTCAAAATTCCCCGGACTATTGCCATGAACATATGTGGTATTTCCGGTGCGAATTGGCAGAAAAACAACCTCAAACCCCAACGCACCATGACTTAGGGCAGGTGGGCATCCAATGGATACCCTTAGAGCAGGTCGGTAAACTTCCCATTCTGCCGGAATGGCTTCGGGAACAGAGTGAAACCATTTTCACATCAGAAACAACGTCTTTTTTGGGAACGGTTATCTATGAAAAGCCAGTGATTCCCGGAATATAAACAAGCTGTTTAAGAGGTGACAGAAATGCAGAAAAAAACAGAATATACTTTATGGTACGAATCCCCTGCTAAAAATTGGAATGAAGCGCTTCCCCTGGGCAACGGAAAAATAGGTGCAATGGTATTCGGCGAAGCCGAAAAGGAGCGCATCCAGTTAAACGAGGACACCGTATGGAGCGGGGGCTTCATTGACCGTATCAACCCCGACAGTTATACCCATTTGGAGGAAGTCCGCAGGCTTCTCCGGGAAGGCGAAGTAGAGGAAGCCCAGCTTTTGGCAAAATACGCCATGACCGGAACCCCCCAGAGTGAGCGCTGCTATCAAACATTAGGGGATTTATTGCTGGAAACCACCCATTTACCCGGTGAAATTACCCATTACCGCCGGGAACTGGACTTAAAGGAAGCCGTAAGCCGGGTATCCTTCCAAAGCGGGGAAACCGAATATACGCGGGAGGTTTTTATATCCCAGCCTCAGAATGTGCTGGTAATCCATTACCGCGCAAGCAGCCCCCATGCTTTAAACTTCCATGTAAAGATAGGCCGCGACCGCTTTTTCAACACAGTATGGAAAGAAAACGGAAACCGTATTGCCTATGAAGGAACCAACGGCGGGAAAGACGGGATTGATTTCTGCTGCATGGCTCAGGGGGCATGTATTGGCGGAACATTAGAAGTTCTGGGGGAATACATTGTTGTCAGGAACGCCGACGAAGCAACCATCCTTTTAACTGCTGCCACATCCTACCGGGAGAAAAATCCCATTGAATATTGCCGGAACCGGCTTTCCCAATGCGAAGGGATTCCCTCAGAAAAATTATTTGCGGAACATTTGGAAGAATACCAGGCATATTTTCAGAGGTGTTCCCTGTCACTGGACGAAAATGAAGAAGCCTGTTCCCTTCCCACTGACAAAAGGCTGGATCGTTTCCGGGAAGGCACTGAAGACAACGGCCTGATTGCCTTATACTTCCACTATGGACGATACCTGCTGATTTCCAGCAGCCGGCCGGGAAGCCTCCCCGCCAACCTGCAAGGAATTTGGAATGACAGCATGAGGCCCTCCTGGGACAGCAAATACACCATAAACATCAACACAGAAATGAACTACTGGCCTGCGGAAATGTGCGGGCTTTCGGAATGTCACCTTGCCCTGTTCGACCATCTGAAACGGATGTACCCCCATGGCCTGCATACTGCAAAAACAATGTATCATGCCAGAGGATGGGTTGCCCACCACAATACAGACATTTGGGGGGATACTGCGCCCCAGGATGTCCATATTCCCGCCACCTACTGGGTAATGGGGGCGGCTTGGCTCTGCACCCATATCTGGGAGCATTACTCCTACACCTTGGATAAAACATTCTTGCAGGATCATTTTTATCTGCTCAAAGATGCGTGTATCTTTTTCCTGGATTATTTAATTGAGGATGAAAAAGGAAGGCTGTTAATTTCTCCTTCCACATCCCCGGAAAACTCCTATTTCCTGCCCGGCACAAAAAAGCCTGCCCAATTCTGCCAGGGCTGTGCAATGGACAGCCAGATTTTAACCGAATTATTCCGGGGCTGTATTTCTGCCTGTGAAATTTTAGGCGGCGAGGACGAACTGAAAAAGCAGCTTTCCGCTGCTCTGGAAAAAATCCCTTCCCCGCAGATAGACAGCACTGGACGGGTTATGGAATGGCTGGATGAATACGAGGAAAAAGAACCCGGACACCGGCATATTTCGCACTTATACGCTTTGTACCCAGGACACCAGATAACCGCAGAAACCCCGGAACTAATGCAGGCTGCCCGGAAAACCCTTGAATACCGCCTTTCCCATGGGGGCGGTCACACAGGCTGGAGCCGCGCCTGGATTATCAATTTCTGGGCGCAGCTCCACGACCAGGAAAAGGCAGAGGAAAATATCCGGCTCCTTCTGGTAAAGTCCACCCTGCCGAATCTGTTTGACAACCATCCGCCATTCCAGATTGACGGGAACTTTGGCGGGATTGCGGGGATTTCCAGAACAATCCTGCAAAGCGGGATGGATTATGCTGAACTGCTTCCGGCTCTGCCGCCTTCCTGGAAGAAAGGCGAAATTAAAGGGCTTCACGCCAGGGGCGGGCTGACCTTTAATATTTCCTGGAAAGACGGAAAACTGGAACATGCTGAAATCACAGCAAAGGCGCCATACAAAGGGACTTTGCAATATCAGGACAAAAAAATTCCCCTGTCCATAGCGGAAGGGGAAACAGTTCTAATGAACAGCGAACTACAAATGATCTAACAATTATTCACGGCAAACGCCATAGGGGACAGGGTATGCTAAAAACAGCCTTGTCCCCTCTTTTTGTAAGTCAGCCAGGCTGTTAAAGCAGTGCTCCGCCTCAGATGCAGAATCAAAAGCCGCCGCAACTGCGGAGCCGCTTCCGGTCATAGCGCACCCTAAAGGATGGCAAAGGTTCATCCTTTCCCGGAGGACTCCGACTGTGGAACATTCCGCCGCTGGTTCCAAAACGTTTTTCATGCGGGAAAGAACCCCTAGTTTATCACCGGCTTCCAGGGCTTCCAAAATTTCCGCTGTTTCGGGATGGTCTATATTCTCCCGCTGGTCATACCGCCGGAAACATGCCGCTGTTTCTACCCCCTCCATGGGCTTGGCAATCACAAAGGCACATTCCGGCAGCGCCGGGACAGTGAGAATCTCCTCCCCGATGCCCTTTACAAACTTTGTCCCCCCCGCCATGCAGAAGGGCACGTCAGCGCCTATGGACAGACCAATTTCAAACAGCTTTTTTTCCTCTAAGGGTAATCCAAGCATTTCATTTAATCCAATCAAAACTGCGGCAGCGTCCGCGCTCCCCCCAGCCATTCCTGCCTGGCTGGGGATTTTTTTGTCAATCTCAATGTGTACAGCAGTTTGAATCCCTGCGGCTTTCAGAAACCTTTCCACTGCTTTCCAGGCAAGGTTTTTTTCGTCTGACGGAATTCCTGGCACATTACATTCCAGTTTAATCCCTGCTCCCCTTTGGTCAATCGAAATTCCTACTCTATCAAAAAGTGAAACAGACTGCATCAGCATTTCCATCAAATGATACCCGTCCGCCCTTTTCCCCAAAATATCAAGGCTCAGATTAATTTTTGCTGCCGCGCAATATACAGCCTTCATTCTGTTCATCCCCTACCCTAATGTGAGTTCGACGAAATATTTCCTTAATTGTAAGGTTATCGGTCTTAGAGCCTGTTTAGAATCTCCCCGCACACGTTGAGATCCTAAACAGGCTCTTAGATACGCCATCATCCGCAAACCATTGGTTTGCTTGATGGCTGCAAGAGAAAACTTGGAGGTTTTGTCCAACTCTGGCGGGCTGAGTTCAGCAGAGCTGAACTAGGACGAAGCGGAAGAAAGCCCGCCATATGGGGCTGCCCCCACGAAGCTGGTTCCAATCCCAATCTCATACCACCCCCGAAGCAATTCCAGCGGGCTTTTAATTTTAAATACTGACGAAATGGTTAGATATCTGCCTCTAGGCAAAGTTTATCTTGGCTTTAGCTCGCTGGGGTATTTCGCGCCTGGCGGGTTCAGTTCAGCGCGCTGAACTGGCGACCA
>CAOJXI010000117.1 GCA_948465665.1 uncultured Clostridia bacterium
GCGGGCTTTCTTCCGCTTCGTCCAACTCCGCAGAGTTGGACAGAGCTGAAAGTTTTCTCTTGCAGCCATCCAGCAAACCAACGGTTTGCGATGATGGCGTACCGAAAGCCGATAAACTTACAATTTACAAAGTTAAAAAGAGGATTGACAAATAACCTGGTATTGTGTATACTGTTAATCATTATTGATGAATTAACCATAAATGAAGCCACGCTTTTCCGAGATTTCGGAAAGGTGTGGCCTTTTTTGGATAAGGGGGTATTTATTGAGATGATTTTAAAAACAAAACGCCTTATTTTAAGAGAAATGACCCAGGAAGATTTTCCAGACCTCTGCGAAATCCTTCAGGACAGCCGCGTTATGTATGCTTATGAGGGAGCGTTTACTAACCAGGAAGTACAGGAATGGCTGGAAAAACAGTTTACCCGATACCGCGAGGACAATATAGGACTTTGGGCGGCAGTTGACCGGGAAAATAATCAAATGGTGGGACAGGTTGGGTTGACCTGGCAGGATGCGGCAGGCAAAAGAGTATTAGAGGTTGGCTATTTGCTTAAATACCGTTTTTGGCATAGGGGCTATGCTTTGGAAGCTGCAAAGGGCTGTATGGACTATGCTTTCCGGCATATGGGAGCCGAAAAAGTATACAGCATCATCCGCGATAACAATACAGCATCCCAAAAGGTAGCTTTACATAATGGTATGAAACCGGAATTTACCTTTGTTAAACATTACCGGGGTGTAGACATGCCGCACATCGTTTTTTCCATATCCAAAGAGGAGTTTTATCAATATGACGCCATCTTTCATAAATGTTAATCTTCTTTTGTGCCTTTCTCAGTAATACATTCCTGTTCCTGGAAAAGAAGCGGGGTGATCTCTGGATAGGTTATATTTTGCGGCAGACAATCAAAAAGCTTAACCTCAGCCATTTCGCTTTCCGGCAAAGGGCCAAGTTCAGAGATTTCCGCTTCAAATACTGTCCCGGTTCCGTCTCCAAAGGAATAATCAAACAATGGACGAATTTTATATTGTATTGCCCCGGATTCTTCAAAAAGCTCCCGGCGGGCGGCTTGGAGGGGAGTTTCCCCGGCTTCGATGTGTCCGCCTTGGGTTTCCCAGGTATCCCGTTCCCGATGGCGGCTGAGCAGGATCTTTCCCTGATACCGGGAAAAAACAACTACATATTTTTGATTTTTGCAGCTGTTCAGCGGGTAGATTTTACATTCCATGACGGTTTCCCCCTGTGTATGAGATAAATAAAAGGAAAGAAGTGCTGATTTATGCCAATGTCTATTGTAAAGTGTGATATGTCCCATTTAGAAATGCTGGTGGAATTTTACGACAAAGTAACAGCCAATCTGGAGGCAACAGTCAACTATCCTAAGTGGACGAGAGGAATTTATCCCGGCCGGGAAAGCATCCAGAGGGCTATTGAAAACGATATCCAATATATTTGTATTGCAGGCGGGAAAGCAGCCGGGGCCTTTATACTTAACCAAGACCCTCAAGGGGATTATAACGCCGGAGAGTGGAAGCAACAACTTCAGGATGGGGAATATATGGTGATCCACACATTGGCGGTTTCTCCAGACTGCGCCCGGCAGGGGATAGGCAGGTTTATGATTGGGTTCGCTCTGGAGCAGGCAAAAACCAAAGGATACAAAGCCATCCGGTTAGACGTGGTGCCGGACAATTTCCCTGCCCGCAAACTGTATGAAAAAGCAGGCTTTACCTTTGCCGGGGAAAAAGACCTTCACAGAGGTATCCCCGAAATCCCCTTGTTTGCTTTGTATGAATTGAATTTTTAAGTAAGAAGGAAGGTTTTAAAAATGGCTGTTGGAAAAGAATTGATTTATGAAAATGCCCTTGACTGTGAAAGCTCTGTCAATGGGTTCGTTTTGGAGGGGGAGGCAGTTATGACCTTTCCACAGGGACGCCTGCGGCTGGAAAACCGTTTAGACCCGTCGCTGAAACAAAAGGCTAATTATGTTTTGTGGTGCCCCCAGGAGTTCCCTTCTGATATTGTAATTGAATGGGATTTCTGGCCGGTGAAGCAGCCAGGGCTGGCAATCCTGTTTTTTGCCGCAAAGGGACGGAATGGGGAAGAACTTTTTGACCCCGCCTTACAGATTCGTACAGGAGAATATCCCCTGTACCATCATGGGGATATCAACGCTTTCCATATTTCTTACTTCCGGCGGAAGGAACCGGATGAACGGGCGTTTCATACCTGCAATCTGAGGAAAAGCTATGGCTTTTACATGGCTGCCCAAGGCGGCGACCCCATCCCCGACGTTGGAGACGCTGTTGGCCCGTACCATCTGGAAGTAATAAAGCAGGGCGCCGATGTAGGTTTTTCCGTGAATGGGCTGGAGGTTCTGCATTACCATGATGACGGCGAAACCTTCGGGCCGCTGCTGGGCGGCGGAAAAATAGGCTTCCGCCAGCTCGCGCCTATGATTGGGGAATACGCCAATCTGAAAGTATTTCGTATCTGCAAAAAATAGGAGGTTTATAAACAATGAATTACAGTCAGAAAATTTCAGAACGCCTGTGGAATCAGCCGGATAAGGGCGAGCGTGAAAGCCGCCGTGAAGAAACATTTATTGATGATATCGTTCAGAAAAACCATATTGAAAGGGAACTGCTTGCCAATTTGGACGGAATCAAAACTGTATTTGACGGAGGGGCGGGCAGCGGCAGGTTTTCTATCCTGCTTGCAAAAAATGGATGTGAGGTGACACATTTTGACATCTCACAGCCCATGATTGATAAGGCAAAAGAACTGGCTGAAAGGGAAGGGGTATTAGGCCGGATTACCTTTGTAAAAGGGGCGCTGGAGGATTTGTCAGCTTATTCAGACAAATCCTTTGACCTGGTTATGTCCTTTGATGCGCCAATTTCCTACATCTATCCCAACCAGGAAAAGGTTATCGGCAATTTAGTTCGCATTGCTGGCAGGAAAATCATGATCAGCGTATCAAGCCGTCTGGGTTCGCTCCCCTATCTGGCAAATCCTCTGAATAAAAACCAGTTTATTTTAGACGAAAACTGCGGCGATCCCTGGGTTGAATGGTGCGTTAAAAACAAATCCAAAATGTTTGAAGGTTTTCATTTTAACAGGGAAAACGCGGAAAAGATTTGGTCAAACGGCCTTATGGGAGGGGAAGCCGAAATAGAGGAATATGAGCGGGGCAGCACTCCTTGGTGTATCACCTATACCTTCCTGCCAGACGAATTAAAAGGTATTTTGGAGGGCTTTGGGGTTCAGGAGGTTCAGTTAGCCGGCCCAGGGGTATATGCCAGAACAGTTCCCAACGAAATCCTGGTAAAGATAATGAAAGATCCCATGCAGCGCAGGGACTTTCTGGATTTCTGCTATCGCTTTGACTCAAATCCTTATGTATGCGGTATGGGGAAGGACAACCTTTTTGCAAAAGGCGTTATCCGATAATTTTACAGGCTTAACGCCCTGTCGTACAGGGTTGTAAAATAATGGATAGCCGGAACCACCCTTTTCTGTGTAAACATATCCGCGAATATTTCCGGCGTAACCCATTTAATCCCTACAAGATCATTTTCCCTCAGTTTTAAATCCTTTACTTCAAGGTCTGAACGGAATACCCATACATCAATAAAATGATCCCCGCTTCGGATGCTTTGAAGCCTTCTGCCATGATATGCTGCAAAGGACGCGCCGATCTGCTCCCTTAGTTCCCTTAATATTGCCTTAGCGCTGTCCTCCCCGGATAATGCCCATCCTCCTACACAATCCCACAACATGGGCGCGTTTGTATCAGGATGATGCTGCACCATTAAAAATTCCCCTTTGGAGTTCATAACCCATCCGCTGACCATTAAATGATAGCTGCCCTGTGGCAGTTCTTCCCCCGCCCGGACGGTTTTTCCTGTTAAATTTCGTCTTGCATCATATAAATCCCATAGTTCTGGCATATTTGTTTCATCCTCTCAATATTATTTTAATCCTTTTGGCAATCCATTCCCTGTTTGAGAGAGTGGATCGCCTTTTATTGTTGAACAAGGAAATATTACAGGCTTCGTTCTGCTTTTTTGAGTTGTCCTGTCTTATTGTAACCTGTTTTGTCGTTTTTGAAAAGAGCCAATTGTGCTTTTATGAGAAAATCGTTTTCTGATTTTTCCTTAATATTCCATACGATACACCCCTATCCCCTTGGCAGAAAAAGTGAAAAACAGGAACCTTCCCCTACAATGGATTTCACTTTAATATAGCCGTTCTGTGCTGCGGCAATTTCCCTTGCCAGAAACAACCCTATCCCTACGCCTTCTTTATCCCTTGACGCTTCCGAACGGTAGAACCTCCCAAAAATCCGCCCTTGTTCTTCCTCCTTTATCCCAATCCCATTATCCTTAACTTGGATACAGACGAACATCTCGTAAGCAGCAACTGAAATTTCTACACAACCGCCTTTGGGGGTATATTTAATTGCGTTATCTACCAGGTTGTAAAGGGCTTCTTCTGTCCATTTGGGGTCAAACTGTGCCTCCGTTTCCGTTGGGAGGAGGGATAGCGAGATTCCCTTTGCCTCAGCTTTGGGTTTGGCTTGATGTTCTACAGCCTCTAACAGACTTTTAAGAGCTTCCCGCTGGGGTTTTACCTGGATAATCCCAGTTTCCAGGCGTGACAGATTAATGAGCGATACAATTAAAAAATGCAGCTTTTCTGCCTGCTTGCGAATTTCCTCTACAGTTTGGCGGCAGTCTTTTGAAAGCCCGCCCTCCTCCAAAAGCTGGGAATACAGCAGCAAATTTGAAACAGGGGTTTTGGTTTGGTGGGAAATATCGGCAATTAATTCTTTAATCTTATCGCGTTCTTTTGAAAGGCGCCGGGATGACAGAACGCTGCTTTTTAAAAAATGGTACAGTTTTTCTTCGACCGCTGATTCCATGCTTTCATTAAAGTGGCTTTCCTGGAATTCTCCGCTGATTGCTTTATCCAGCATATCCATAAGCCTTTGCATCAGCCTTTTCATCCGAAACCGGCTGATTGCTATACCGGCAATCCCTGTTATTACGGCTCCTATCCCAATCAACAGAAGGGACTCTATTAATCTGCCGTCCATGTGTATCCTACCCCATAAATGGTTTTTATTTTTTCTGAGGCGTTTAATTTGTCCCGCAGGCGCTTTATTGCTACGGAAAGCGCGTTTTCATCTACAAATTCCCCAGCGCCAGTCCATACCCGATCCATTAATAATTCCCGCTGTACAGTACGGCCTCGGTTTTCAATAAGCAGGCGGAGAAGTTTCTGCTCTGTTTTGCTTAATTCAACCAGCTGGCCCTGGTATTCAAATTTTAAATTGTCAAAGTCAAAAATATATTCCTCTAAATCAAAGCGGTTCTGATTTCGGTTACGGCGGAGCTGGGCTTCTGCCCGCGCGCGTAAGATAGCTAAACTAAAAGGCTTCGTAATATAATCATCTGCCCCAAGCTCAAAACCGGCAACAACATCTGTTTCCAAATCATTGGCTGTTAATAGGATTACGGGGGTGTTTCCCTTCTGCCGGAGGGAAGCCAGAAAATCCAGCCCGTTTCCGTCTGGGAGGTTTATATCAAGTATAATTAAATCAAAGGGGATGTTTTTTATTTGGGATGACGCAGTTTCCAAATTATACGCGCTGTGGATATTCCTGTCCTGCCCCTTTAATGCCAGGGATATCCCGCGGTTTAGAGAATGGTCGTCTTCTATAATTAAAATTTGGGACAATATGATCCGCCCTCCTGATTTTAACACGTGCTTCCGTGGATTGCTACGGCTGTTTTCAGCAAAAACTGATACATGGGTTTTAACAGCAGCAAATCCTTTGAAACCGCTTTCCCAAGATTTTCTGAAAAAAACAAGTTTGTATCAGAACTTTCTGCATCCAGCGATATTCCCCTGAGTTCCAGCCATTTTTGCTGTTCCGGCGGTTTGTCTGGAAAGTGAGGTTTTTTATACTGCTCCCCATGTAAAGTGAAAACTGACTGCTTTTCATATGCCTCAATTGCAGCCATTGCATCCAGATTTCCAGCAAGAATGGCTTTCCTCATGTTAGACATGAATTCAGTTGAAGCGTAATAAAACCCGCATCCATAACTAAATGAATCCGGAGAAATGTCAAAATATATGCCAGGATAATCTGTTCCATACATTTTAGCTCCACGCTTAAAGACAAGCCACATATTTTCCCGATATAAATGTTTGTCTTTGGAATAGCGCGTGTCCCTTCGGATACGCGAAATCGTTTTCCCAACTTTGGGAACTGTGACTGCCTGCGGGTCAAGCTCTAAAACTGCATCCGTTAGCTGGGCAACCATTTCTTCCAGGGGACGCAGGACATACTCACAATACTGCTGCTTATGTTCGTCAAACCAGGGCTTGCTGTCCTGCAAATGGTTTTCAAAAAGAAAGTCTAATGTTTTAGGTGAAAATGGCATACAATCTTCCTTTCATATATTTTTCCCTGTAAACTGCAAAAAACTGTACTAAAGTTTCTATCCACAGAAAAATTCTGCTTTTATAGTCAAATCATATTATTCTTTGGTTATCTTGTCAAGCAGGACGGGAAATATAAACATTTTTGACGTTTTTCGCTGTATTTGGAGGCAATTCCAAAAGAAATCATACAAATATGTTTCCATTTTAAAGGGACAGACAGGGGAAAGTATGATAAAATAGTAAAACAGATGATGATTTTTACGCGCTTGAAAGGAGAACGAACAATGAAAACACAAGTGAAACGCCGTCCCTTTGGGAATACAGGGCTTTTGGTATCAGAGGTAGGCTTTGGAGCAATGAACCTGCGTATGCTTAATACCCGTGAGGAAGGGATTGCCTTAGTAAATTATGTTTTAGATCAGGGAATCAATCTGATTGACACTGCCCGCGGATACAAGGGCGTTAATGGTTCCGGCGAAGAAGTCCAGAGTGAAGATATGGTTGGCACAGCAATTGAGGGGCGCACCGATATTGACGAGCCTATTGTAATTGTTACAAAAGGCCATGGTTATACACCGGAAGCCTTTGATGAGGATTTGCAGGAAAGCCTTAAAACTTTAAAAATTAAAAAGACTGACAAGGGGCTTTTTATTGGCCAGACAGAGGTTAAACTGGTCAACTTTTTCCATGGCATCAAGGAAGACAGATGGGAAACTATGGTCAAATCCGGGGTTATTGAACATGCCAAAAAACGTCAGGCGGAAGGGTTGTTTACCTATTTGGGCTTTTCCAGCCATTATGGAGATGTAAAGGAAATTAAAGCTGCCCTTGATACAAATGCCTTCCAAGTAATGGAACTGCCTTATAATGTTTATAACCGTTCCATTGGTGAGGATGGAAAGATTGACCTTTTGAAATACGCCCATGACAAAGGCGTCGCCATTGTAAATATGAAAGCTTTTAATGGGAATTCTATGGTTGCTACTGCTAAACTTATTTCTGACCTTTGCTCTATCCGTTACAGCGATATGCTGCGTTTCTGCCTGTCAAACCCAAATATTTCTACCGTTGACGCTGGGGCAAGATTTGCCGAGGAGTTCCAGGCGGATATTCAGGCCGCGCTACTTCCTGCTATGACCGGGGAGGAACGTATTTCCCTTAAAAAAGAGGCGGATAAGATTTCCGGGCTGTTTCAGAATATCTGCCGCGAATGTATGCACTGCCTGGAAAAATTTGAATGTCCCCAGGGAATTGATTTTCCTTCCATTCTTGGAAACCATTCCAGGTTTAAAATTGCGGAAAGTTTAGGAAAAGATTCTGCACCTTATGTTAGAAATTACAGGGAAATGAAGGGATTGAAGGTGGATAGCTGTGTTGGCTGCGGCGGATGCGTCGAATGGTGTGAATACCATCTTGATATTCCGGCTATGATGATCCAAGCCAGAGAAGATTTAGAATAAGCTAATTTGCGGGGATAAGCTAAGATGAGTACAAGCTGGGGCGGATTAAAAAGGTTTCGGGTCCAGGGGGT
>CAOJXI010000118.1 GCA_948465665.1 uncultured Clostridia bacterium
GCAAAAAATCCGCTCGCTAATCCGCACACGTTGAGATCCTAAACAGGCTCTTAGGCAAGGTCTATGTTTGCTTTTAGCAAGCTGGGGTATTTCGCGCCTGGCGGGTTCAGTTCAGCAGAGCTGAACTGGCGACCAGGGGGCTTTTTAGGAGTGCAGCTCCGCTGCAACCCCCCCCCCTGGACCCGAAACCTTTTTAATCCGCCCCAGCTTGTACTCGTCTTAGGTTACTCCCGCAAATGAACTTTATCAAAATCAGGGGTTCAGCATCACTGACGCATAAAAAATACCATCTTTCCATTCAAACTTAGCCTCCCCATTATATTTCTGTGCAATAATCTGTACAGATTCTGTACCAATCCCTGTTTCATGCTTGCTGGATTTAGGACGCCCGTCTTTCCAAACAGGTTCGGCAGGACAAGTATTATCCACAGTCAGCGACAGCATTGTATGGCTGATTTGCTGTATATTAACCTGTATGTGCCTGTTCCCGCTATGGCGGGAACAGGCCTCTATGGCGTTCTCAACCAGGTTTCCCAGCAGTACGCAGAATTCAGGCTCCGGGATGATGGTTTTTTCCTCCATTCTTGCCGAAATATCCAGCTCCATTTTTTCTTGGAAAGCTTTCTCGGCGTAATATTGCAGCATTGCATCCACAGCGTAATTTTTACAATAACTTTTAACAGTTTCCGGGGGCTGGCTTTCCCGGTAGCCTTTGACATAGTCAGCAAGCGCCTTCCAGTTGCTGCTGTCAATACATCCCTGGATGACTGCCAAATGCTGCCGCAGGTCATGCCGTGCCCTCCTTGTTTCCTCTATGTTCCGGCGCAGCGCCCGGTATTGCGCCGCTTGTACCTGCAAAAAGGCGTTTTCCTTTTCAAGCCGGATATTCTTTCCCAATCCCTGCGCCATCAGATAGAACATCATATAACTGAACAGCAGCAGTGCCAGCAGAACAAGGATCATGACCGGAAATATTTGCAGCATCCGCCCTGCATAAAGAGTTTCATAATTTCTGGGTTTGATATACAGATTCAGGCCAATAAATAATGACGGCAGAATCCAAAAAACATACCATGTTCCCGGCATCTCCAATTCAGAGAGCAGCCAGCGGCTTGCATGGGTCGTAGGATACCACATTACAGCCACGATCCCCCAGCAGAGGGCTAATTTTGCAGATACCCCCCGCAGGCTCATCCAGGGAAAGGGATTCCCTCCAGCCAGTGCCGCGTCTATGGATACAGCCAAATTTTCAAGGCAGGAGAATACGCCGCAAATTGCCAGCAAGACGCTGACCGGCTTCCATGCAGGCAGCTTTACCATACGGCTGTACAGGATTGCATAGACAGCCGCCCAGGGATATTTCCAGAATCCAACGTCAATTTTCCAGTGAAAGCATAGCGCTCCTCCCAAAACTGCCCACAGGTGCAGGAAAAGGATTCCCCAAAGTAACAGCGCCCGGCCTTTGACGCGGAGATGTCCCTTGACAGGAAGGAAACTGGTGATAACTGCCGGTACCGCAGTAAGAAGTTCTAAAGTTGGCAGAAACACTTTATTTGCCTCCTCTCGTCCGATGGTAGGTGTAGTCCAGGAATTTCCGCCGGACTTCCCCATATTTCAACCGGCTGATAGGGACGGTTCCCCCTCCTATTAAGTGGAAGCTGTCCTCTAACAGCTTTTCAACGGCTTCAAAATTAATTAGGATTCCCCGCATACAGTCGCAGAAATTAGGATAGGCTGACAGTTTCCCGGTCAGTTCTGACTGGCTTATATTCAGCTCAACCTGCTCCCCGTTCCGCATATGAACGTTAATTTTTCGGTTATAACATTCTGTATATGCAATTTCATCTATAAAAACCTGCCTGTTTTCCAGCGCAGCAAGTACCCCTTCTTTTCGGAAAACAGCTTTTCCGCACCTCGCCATAGCTTGTGCAAGCTGTTCATAGCAATATGGCTTTACCAGATAATACGCCGCGTTTACCTCATAACTTTCAGCCCCATAGTCGGGAGTGTTGGTAGTAAAGATCAAGCAGCAGCTTTTATCAATATTTCGGATTCTCCGCGCGGTTTCCATACCGGTGATTCCCTCCATATAGATATCTATAAAAATAACGTCATATTTTCGCAGGTCGAAATTTTGCAGGAAGGCTTCCCCGCTTTCGTACCAATCCAGCAGCGCCAAACGGGTTTCCATTTTTCCTGCCCAGTTATTGAGAAATTCAGACAGTTTTTCTGCGTCTGATACCATATCGTCAATAATGGCTGCTTTCATATTGTCACACCCTTTCTATCCCAACATTTTACCACTTTTGCCCCTGTCCCGCTACATCCTGTGGAGAAAAAAACGCTGTCAATGGCATTAAACAGCATTTCTACACTTCCATAATCCTCCTGAACCGGGCTTTTGCAGATTGTCCCTGTTTTTGCAGAGATAATCCCAAAGGACTGGATTTTTTTAAATTTTATGGTATCCTTGTTTTGGCATAAAGGTTAAGATGAATGATAGGATCTGTTCGGAAATAGCTATCAAAAAATATCCTGACATTGATGAAGCCGAATATTAATTTGCCAGTTCCAATTCCTTTCCTATCAATAAAAGACCGCCCCTGAGATTTCTCAGGGGCGGTCTTGCATGGATTGACGTTTTATGGTATCCTTAAAGCGGAAAGAACGTGAGTTCGGAGAGAATTGGTCAGAATTATATCAAACCAGGAATTTATGGCTTCGCAGAAAGGCGGAAATTTTATGTCACTGGCAATCCCTCAGCCTGTACAATATCCCAAAAGTATCCTTGCATCAGCAGAAAGCTATGTTGCCTTGGATATTGAAACAACTGGCCTGAATCCCGCCCAAGAGCAGATTTTGGAACTGGCTGCTGCCCGGATGGAAAGCGGGAAGGTCGTGGAACGTTTTTCCCGGCTTATCAACCCAGGGGTTAAAATCCCGTCCTTTATTACCGGCCTTACTGGAATTCGGGATGACATGGTTGCAGATGCACCCAAAATTATAGATGTCCTGCCGGCATTTTTGAATTTTTTAGGGGACAGCCTGCTGTTAGGACATAATACCGCTTTTGACCTGCGGTTTATCCGGTATAACAGCATGGTGGTTCTAAAACATCGCGTGATGAACCAATACATGGATACGCTGCGGATTTCAAGGCTCCTTTTCCCTGATCTGCCCAACCACAAGCTGACAACTTTGATTAACGCCTTCCATGTGGGGGAAACCGTGGAACACCGCGCCCTCTCCGATGCAATCCAAACCGCCTGGTGCTATGAATACATGAAAAAATATGCCAGGGAACATGACATTCCTTTGGAAGAAAAGCCAAAATCACAAAGGAAGAAAAAGTCTGAAGGTTAGGAGGTTTTACCATGTTTTATGGATTTGACGGCTTGATGTTTGCCATTGTCCCGGTTATCGTTACAGTTGGATTTATATTGGTTTTCGGGATGGTTATTTTTACATTTATAAATTCTGCCCGGCAGAAGCACCAGGATAATATTTCCCCAGTGCTGACCGTACCTGCTTCCATGGTGACAAAACGTTCCGACGTGCGGCGGTCTGTTTCCCATACCAGCGCGAGTAATATGAACCATGTCCATACTTATTGCCGCTATTATGCTACCTTCCAAGTTGAGAGCGGCGACAGGATGGAATTAGAGGTTAAGGAAAATATTTATGGTCTGCTTGCCGAAGGCGATCATGGCAAGCTTACCTTTCAGGGGAAACGGTTTATCAGCTTTGACAGGGATATGAATTAACAGCAGGGAGGCGCTGCCGTATGGAAGAATTTTTGATGAAGCCAAAGGTGGACTTTGCATTTAAGGAAATTATGAATGACCAGGAAGCCCTGAAAAGTTTTCTGGCGGCAGTTTTGGGGCTTAATCCCAAAGACATTAAATCCGTAAAAATACAGAATACCGATTTAAGGAAGGTTCATGCACAGGATAAGCAGGGAATATTGGATGTAAATGTCCTTATGAACGATGATACAGAAATTGATATCGAGATACAGCTTGCAGAAATTAAGATATGGCCTAACAGATCTGTATTTTATCTTGCGAAAAAATATGTGGATCAGATAAAGGAGGGGGATTCCTATGCAGTTTTTAAGAAATGTGTGAGTATCAGCATACTGGATTTTGTACTGTTTAAAGATGAGACTGAATTTTATTCCCGCTTCCATATTAGTGAAGACAGTCGGCGCTTCCTTTACACTGATAAGATAGAATTCCATGTAATAGAGCTTCCAAAACTGCCAGAGGTAAAAGAGGGAAGCAGTCCCCTTTTGTTATGGGCGAAATTTATCAGTTCGGAGAAAAAGGAGGATTTTGAGATGTTAGCAGGAAAAGACGAAGGGATCAACAGCGCTTATAAAAGGCTTCAGGTTATCAGCCAGGATGATGAAAAGCGCAGGGACTATGAAGCTAGGATGAAAGCTATCCGGGATTACAATCAAGGGATGATTGAGGCAATGGAAAAAGGAATGGAAAGCGGTATAAAAAAGGGGATGGAAAAAGGGCGTACAGAAGAACGGAAAACCCTTATAGAAACCATGCTTACTTCCATGTCTCTTGATCAGGTTTCACGGGCAATCAAAATACCTGTTTCAGACATAAAACAAATTATTGAGGGTTAGTGCTCCATCCGATTTCTGGCCGGATGGAGCACTAGATAAAACAATATGAAAGGGGGCCTTTTTAAAAAAGACCCCCTTCACCTTTTAAAGATTTTACATTTGCCTTCGGGTATCCAACTGCAATTTATGCCCGATTGAATTCTGATAATTCCAAGCCCTTATTTTTTTCTTCTGCCCATCCAATATTCCATTGGTTCGTAAACAGGAGCAGTAAATTCCCTTTAAAATCCTGTACAATCTTTGTATCGGAAGTGATGTTTAATTTTGCCGGTTCTTCAACAGGGCTGTCAATCCACCGGATAAACTGATATGGCAGATGTTCCATATTAATGAGTACATTATACTCATTTTTCAGGCGGTACTCTAATACTTCAAACTGGAGAGTACCGACCACCCCGACAATGACTTCTTCCATGCCGGTTCCGGGAAGCTGGAAAATCTGTATAGCGCCTTCCTGGGCGATCTGGGTCACACCTTTGACAAATTGTTTCCGTTTTAAGGTATCCTTAGTGCTGACCCGCGCAAAATGCTCCGGCGCAAAGGTTGGGATGCCTTCAAACTGGAAATTTTTCCCTGGAATACTGATCGTATCCCCAATGGAAAACACCCCAGGATCGAACACGCCGATAATATCCCCTGCATAAGCTTCCTGGATGATTTCCCGCTCCTGGGCCATAAGCTGCTGGGGCTGGGAAAGCTTCATCTTTTTATTCCCCTGGACATGGTAAACTTCCATATCCTTTTCAAATTTACCGGAACAAATCCGCATAAAAGCAATCCTGTCCCGATGGGCTTTGTTCATATTAGCCTGGATTTTAAAAACAAAGGCTGAAAAATTCTTAGAAAAAGGGTCGATTTCCCCGTTATCGGATTTCCGCGGCAGCGGCGGGGTAGTCATGCGCAAGAAATCCTCCAGAAAGGGCTCAACCCCGAAATTGGTTAATGCCGAACCAAAAAAGACGGGCGAAAGCTTCCCATGGCGGACTTTTTCCATATCGAATTCATAGCTTGCGCCATCTAAAAGTTCAATATCATCTGCAAGGGTATTCCTGAGTTCTTCCCCAATCAGTTCTGTCAATTCCGGCGCGTCCAGCTCCATTTCCTGCTTTTCCACCTCGCGGGAGCCGTTATTTGCAGTAAAGGAGATAATTTCCCGTTTTTGGCGGTCATATACCCCTTTAAAATCCTTGCCGCATCCAATAGGCCAGTTAATGGGATAAGTCCCTATTCCCAACTCGTTTTCAATTTCTTCCATTAAATCAAAAGGACTACGTGCTTCCCGATCCATTTTATTAATAAAGGTAAAGATGGGGATATCCCGCAGCAAACACACTTTAAAGAGTTTGCGGGTCTGGGCTTCAACGCCTTTAGAAGCATCAATTACCATAACAGCGGAATCCGCAGCCATCAAGGTACGGTAGGTGTCCTCGGAAAAGTCCTGATGCCCAGGCGTGTCCAAAATATTAATACAATTTCCATGGTAATAAAACTGCATTACCGACGATGTTACTGAAATTCCACGCTGTTTTTCAATTTCCATCCAGTCCGAAACCGCATGGCGGGAATTTTTTTTGCCCTTGACAGTTCCAGCCAGGGCGATTGCCCCGCCGTACAGCAAAAGCTTTTCTGTCAGGGTTGTTTTTCCTGCGTCGGGATGGGAAATAATGGCGAATGTTCTTCGCTTTTCAATTTGCTCTATATAGCCAGCCAAAATGTTTCCTCCTACTTTATAAGGGTTTTTAACAATTCACAGAATTACAGCTTAAAGCTTCCAACCTACACCCTTATCTACCTGCCTTTCCCATATATACGTGATTATTTTACCAGCTTTCCACTATAAAAGCAATAGGCGAATCCCCTTCTGGTTTTAATTCATTCAGCAAATTTAGAAAAATCTGAATTAGGGTTATCATGGCTTGGGAAAAGGTGTATAATAGTTTATAGGAAAACATCAATATTCTTCAGACAGGGGTGGGCTATATGGACAGCACCGTTTTAAAAATAGGGATTATAGGGTTTGGAAACCTGATGGAATCCCTCCTCCCATGCTGCGATTCCCTTTTAGAAGGAAACCGGGATGGGAATATTTACGCTGTCAAGGGCAGCGCTGAGGGTTTGGCTGAAAAACAAGCTTATTATACTTTTCCCATTACAGCGGGAAACCCTTTGGAAATGCTGGAGCAGGTATCCCCGCAGGTTATCCTGTTTTCACCGCCCCCAGCTTTGGCGGAGCATTTAACTGAAACTGTTTTAAAACCGTATTATGACAGGCTGCGAATTTCTGGGCAGGAATATCCTCTTTTAATCTGTTTTCCCCCTAAGCCTTTGCCGCGTTACTACCGTAAAATTCTGGGAAGCGGGATTTCCCAGGTTTCCCTGATGCCCTGCGTTGTCCAGAAAGCCGGCGGGTTTTCTGTCGGCAAATATGGGTACAGCCTTGTTTCCATGGACGGGAAGGCAATGCCAAGCCAGGAACATTTAGAACAGCTTATTAAATTTGCCCAGCCCATAGGGACGCTGCTGAATGTTTCACAGGATGATCTGACAGCCGCCCTTTCCGGCATGGTAGCAGCACACAACATTTACGAGTTATGCTTTACCCTTCAAAAAGCTTTCCAACTCTGCGGGCAGGCTGTGGAACTGCCGCAGATTGCTTCGGAAATGCGGTTTGAACTGCGCAAATTTGCAGAGGAACTGCCGAAAGGCAATGCTCCCGGTATCCCCTCCTGCCGCCAGGAAGACTTTGGTTCCCTTTACCGGCGGATTACTGATATTTCTATCAGGGCCTGGTATGAGGGATTATGCCAGTTTGCTACACATCAAAAACTGGATTTAAATGAATACAGCAGGTTTTTACGGACTACTTTGGATGTTTTACTTATGTCGGTACAGGTGGAAACGCCGGAACGTTTGAGGGAAATGTCTGAGGGCTGCGCGACTAAGGGTGGACTGCTGGAAAGGGCTCTTCAGGTTTATTTTCCCGAAATTGAACGCCCTTTGATTCGGTGGATTATGGAAGAATCTGCTGAGGCGGGAAGGGATTCTATAAATGAGGAACGTGTATGGCCTGTGGAATTGGTAAACCGTACCGCTAAGGTTGTACAGGAGGTTTATGAACGGGGAAATGCTTTAATATAACATGAGTTCGGGAAAATCCCCTTGTCCTAATTTTATAGTTTTCTGCTTTTGGTACGCCATCATCCGCAAACCGTTGGTTTGCTGGATGG
>CAOJXI010000119.1 GCA_948465665.1 uncultured Clostridia bacterium
GACCAGGGGGCTTTTGAGGAAAGCCCCCTGGACCCGAAACCTTTTTAATCCGCCTCAGCCTGCGGTCGTCTTAGGCTGTGCCCGCAAATTAGCCTTATTGTGCTAAATTATACACATTGGAATCTTCTTTTGTCAGCCTGTCAATAATCTCAACCAATTTCGCAATTTCGGGCTTAGAAATCTGTTCATTTGCGCCTAGTTCCCTACCCTTTGCCCGCATAGCGTCATTAATAAGCGATGAGAACAAAATAACAGGAATAGCCCTCAACTTGGGATCATCCTTAATTAATTTTGTCAAACGATGGCCATCCATCAGAGGCATCTCAATATCGGAAATAATGCAGGACACATGTTTTTTAACATCATCCCCTGAATTTTTAACCTCGTTGAGATAATCCCAGGCTTCCTGGCCATTATCGGTTTTAACGGTATTATTGTAGCCTGATTTATGGAGGGATTCAATAATTAGCTTAGAAAGCAGCATTGAATCCTCAACAACCAGAACCGTTTTATCACTTCTGGGACGATCCCCAAGCTTATCAAGTTCGCTGACCTGGATGCCGACCTCCGGGTTAATCTCCGCGACAATCTTCTCAAAGTCAAGAACAGTAATGAGGCGGTTTTCAAACTCTGCAATACCAGTAGCAACGCCTTCATCGCCGCCATAAATGAGTTTGTCCGGTTTTTTCATATTATTCCATGAAATCCGGTCAATACCTACAACGGAATGAACATGGAAAGCAAAGTCCTTGTTGTTGAAGCTTGTAAGAATAAATATGTCGTGGCTGGGGTCTTTAGACGGGGGGAGCCCCAGATACTTGGCTAGATCAATAAGAGTAGTAACATCTTCCCTAGGCTTAAATACGCCCTCGACGGCAGGATGGGATCTTTGCATAGGTTTAATTTTCTCAGCCCGCATAATCTCAATGATCTTGGCGACGTTGATGCCAAAAAGCTCCCCGTCTATGGTAAATTCCATAATTTCCAGCTCATTGGTACCGGATTCCAAAAGGATTTCAGTCTGCTTATAATTTTCCATCGCACTCATGCTACTTACCCCCAATTATAAATACGCTATTTAATCAATTATACGAAGTTTTCCGGCAAAAATCAACCCCTGTAAGAGCCCTGGGGAGATTTTTTGTGGTATAAAATTAGGTCACATGTAATCCTGTTGATCTTCCTGGTTTATGTTATTTGTACTGGCTGTTTCAGAGGAACGAACCGGTTCGCTTTTTGTCTCTGAAAAAAGGCTGGAAGACAAACCATATAAAAGGAGCGAAATCGCAAAATTCATTCCAAAAGCCAGCGGCAATGGAATGTTCCAAAGGATAGCAGCAACCATCAGGAATGCCTTTGGAATAATAACCACTAAAAGCCCTATCATCAGGGTTCGGTTAATTGCCTGGCAGGAACGCAAAAGCTCTGAAACACTGTTTGGCCCCGGCAAAGCCAAATGAACTTCCTGCGGCCTTGGAAAAGTCTCTTCCTCTGGAATCATAGAGCACCCTGTTTCCAGACAGATACATACATCATGGAACTGCCTGGTTTTGTTTTGCTGGCCAATAATCGCCACCTTTTCTGCATCTTTTGCCTTAAGCCCCTCTAACAGAAGCCTGCGGTCTACATAGGATGTTTCTATATAAGATGAATCCGCACCAGTCAGAAGCGTTGCAGAACGCACGCTGGCCCCGTCATAGCTGGTAAGCAGTCCAACCTCCTCTACGCCGCTTTCATGGAGCTCCCGGATTAGCCGGATAGAACCCTCCCGGATGGAGTCGCTCAGTACAAACGCCCCAGCATATTCCCCCCGTACTGCAACATAAATCGCCATACGCCCATCTTCCAGAACAGGGACTTCCAAACCGATTTCCTCCATCATCCGTTCGCTTCCTACCATGATAAGGACGCCGCGATACATACCACGGATTCCATATCCTTCCAAAACCTCAAATCCTTCTACTTCTTCATCTGGAAGCTTTTCTATCCCCAAGTGCTGAAAGGCATACTGGACAATTGCAGAGGAAAGCAGGTTTTCTCCTTCCACAAGGACTTCAATTTGTGCAGCGGCCTCAATCACTTCCTCTGGAGATTGCCCTTCGGTGGGCACAAATTCTTCTACCTGAAGATTTCCTTCTGTTACAAAACCAATATGGTTCATTACAACCCTTTTCAGGTGTGGGATCCTATCCAGCAAGTCCACGGAACCCAATAATATCCCCTGATTGCTTAAAAAGCTCAGACACCCTTTTTGTGCAGTATGGCAGGCAGCAGAAAGCCCGCAGGGGAAAATAGCAGCTACTAAAACCGCCGTCCGGTAAATGCCGTCTAAATTCCAGTGTAGCCCGTAAAAAGCAAAATAGTAGGTGACAGCGGCAATCAACCCTATTCCTGTTAAAACGACAGTCCAGACTTTGGCGCGGGAGGTCAGGGGCGCGTCATCCAGCGGCGTATTGGTAATCATTTCCCGAACAGTCGGAATCCCCGCCCCCGGATTGGGCGAGGTAACAGTAACGGTAATTGCCCCCTCCAGACTTTTATCCCCCTTGTGGAGTTCGTCTCCGGCTTCGGCGATGTGCGGTTCCGTTTCCCCAAAGGGAAGAATCGTTGCAGTCTCTCCCTCTAAAATCCCCGGGAACGGCAAAACCATATTTTCTTCCAAAAGAATCTGATCGCCCTCCCGGACTTCTTCCGGCGGGATATCAAGCGTCAAATTTTCCCGGACACATGCAACTGTCTTAGGACAGAACTGAATATTTTCCTCTAATTTTTCCTCAAAACGGTTATAAAATGTGTCAATGTACATCACGCCCAAAATATACACCAGAAACCCCAGGACAGCCATCATCTGATAGCCTGCTATAAAGGCCCCTAAGGTTGTCACTACGGCGGCGGCACGAATCAGCCAGTTTTCGGAACGTGCATTTTCCCCCACAAATAACCCAGAGAAAAGAATGAAAAAATAACTGGCTGCCGCCAAATGCGGCCTGGTTACGCCGCTATTCCTCCAGATCCCGCTGAGAAAAAGGAACAGTAGTGAAAGCCCAGTACACGCCCAGAAAATAATTAATAATATTTTCTCCGTTTGAAGTCCGGCAGCGCCTTCCCGTAAACGCTGGGTCCAGGGAATTTTGGGTTCTACAGGTTCTTCAGGAAGTTCATCGTCATAAAGCGGATCGTTATCTATGTAGTAATCATCGTCAGTATCCGGGTTTGTTTGCGTTTCTCTGCGATGATAGGGGGTTGTATTCAGTTTGGGCTGCTGCAATACTGCCGAATCCGTCAAACGTACCTTTACACCCGGAAAGGTCTGCCGCAGTAGAACCATTACCTCCTCTACAACTTCTTCTGTCTCCCTCCCCGAAATATCCATGGTCAAACGTTGGGAAAGATAATCTATTCGAGCGGAATTGACCCCTTTTACGGTGCATAGGATAGGTTCAACCAAAGAGCACAATTTCGCATTGTTCAGCCCGTCCAGGGCAAGGATCTTTAACGACACAGGGAAGCGCCTCCTCAATGATTAAATTTGGCAGTTAAATTATGCCAATGAATTTTATGCTGGGAAAATCAGGCTATTTTCTTAAAGGAAGCGGATACCTCGCAGTCGGAAGTAACGGTCAAATAAGAAACCCCTTTTTCAATTGTCTTAGTGGTTCCACCCATATCAACAGAAATGGATTCCAACTGATAACCGGTATTTGGGAAAGCGACAATCTTCAAAACAATCCCATAAGGGACAATCTGCCCATTGTCCAGCGATCCGCTGGAATAAGTATATTGTATGGAAAGATTTCCATTTCTAGTACGGGCATAATTGACCTGGCACGGCCCTTTCTCTTCATTAGGGGTTTCCGCGCTGACAATAGCGGGCTTTTGGGACATATCCGGGAGCGGATAATCTTCCTGGGAAAGCGCAGGATCGGTAAAATGCGGGTTGAAATTCTGGGTAAAGCTTCCCTGGTTGGTATATTCAGGGGTAGAACTTTTGCCCTTCAAGAAATATGTATATCTGGGTTCCCCGCCAACGGGATCGTCAAAGGTGGCATCCACCAGATAATAAGCCCCATCTACCTGGACATAATTCCACATATGGGATTCCCCGCCTGCATCTCCGCCCACCAGCACACAGGAAACCCCCGCGCGGTCACAGAGCAGTTTAAAAGCTTTGGAATATCCCTCACAGGTGGCATTCCCATAGATAAGCGCCCCAAACGCTTCATAGGAAAGAGGATAATTTTTAGGGTTCTGGGCAGCGGGTTCATCATATTGGCAGTTGTTCGTGAGATAGTCGTGAAAGGCGCGTACCTTGTCAAAGTCAGATGTTCCGGCGCTTTTAATAATTTCCTGCACTTTTGCTTCCAGGGACTGCTGCTTTTCGGGCAGTTCGGTTATATTGGTAAATTCAACAGAAACATCCGCATTGGAAACTTTAATTTTATTGCCTTCCTGAACCCCCTGAGGGGAAATTGTAATATTGGACTTTGCAATCCAGAATACCTGGGGATGATCCCGGTAGAAGGCTTCATATGCCCGGAAAAACATGTCCCGGATTTGGGTCTGGGCTTCCTGGGTACTGGAAAACTCCAATGCAGTTGGGAAAGAATAAGTAAAGGAAGCGCTTCCCCCCTGGAATTTTTCTGACATCGCGTCGTACAAAACAGCCTCTTGTTCGCTTAACTGGCTGCGGTATGACCATACTGTATCAGCCCCATGTACAGCATATTCAGGCATATTTCCCATTACAGGAAGTAAAAAAAGAACTGCCAGGGTAAAAATAAAAGCGGTAACTCTTTTTCTCATATTATAAAATCTCTCCGGTTTAACGATTTTTGATACAGCCGCCAATACATGGCAGCCTGCGAAACAGAAGGGCCAGGCGCTTCCACAACGTTGTTTCCGTGCCTGACCCTGTTTATGAGGGAATGGGTACGGGGCGTACCCTGCTGCCCTGCACAGGGTAAACCTGTTTTTGGGCAGTTAATTAGTCGTCCACATAGATCATAATCGTACCATAAGTTCTCTGGTAACGCTTGTCGCTGGGAACAAACCGGAATTCAAATTCATCGGTTTCGGTGACAAGTGTCATATCGTTATCAACCCAGCTTACCTTGCCTGGAACTTCCTCGCCGGTATTGGGGTCATAAGCGGTGACATGGGACTGGAGCTGTGTTGTAAAGTTGCGCAGGCGTTTGCGGGTAGAGGTGGTGTCAAGGTCTTCTACATCCAAACTCACTGTTCCGTCATCGCCCAGGATTTCCTCGCTTTCAATTTGAATCTTAATAGAATCCTGTACCTTTTCATATTTATTGCTGTCCGGGATAAACATAAAATCATAATACCCTGAACGGTTGACCCTGGTATTTTCATTAATCCAGCGCAGGGTTCCGGGAACCTTTTTCCCATATATATCATAGGCGGTTACACGCTGGCGCAGCTTGGTTGTTAAATCTGCAAGGCTGTTGGTATTATACTCCACTGTGATAGAACGAATATCCAAATCCAGCTCGGTAAGGTTGGTATTCTCATCATCTACAACAATACGGATATTGCCATAAGTGACTTCCAAATCATCATCATCCGGGGTAAAGCGGAACCGGTAGGAACCGGTTTTCTTTAACGTGGTGCTTCCAGAAAGGGTAAATTCTGCTTCGCCGGTAATCCGTTTTTTCCGGTAATAAGCCCTCACGCTGGCCTGGAGGTCTGCGGCATAGTCGCGCAGGCGGTCTCCATAATCTGCATAAAGGATATCAGTACGGAAGGAAACATCGCTGTTATTATTGGAAATCGTAATAGTTCCGGCTGTGGCGTTGGAGGAATCCCCGGTGGAAGTACTTTTGACAACTGCCCCATCTTTAATCGTCAGCCGTGCCGCAGAGGAAGAAGTAATGGCGTTATTAATCTGGCTGCCATTAACCGCGATAACGGAAGCGCCCGAATCAATATTAATTGTCCCGATTTTCCCGTATACGCTCACCTTTACAGGGGAGTTTACCGTTACATCTGAAATAGAGCAGGAACTTCCAATAATTACATTCCTGTCCAGTTCCCGATGGAGGGTCAGGGTGTCCATAGAACCGACAAGGTTCACATTTTCCTGATCGCCAAGGGTAACGCCGACATATTTTCCATCCGTATCATAAAAACAGACAAGCAAATCATCGGAAGAATCCGTAACTAAGACGATATCATTTTTAGACATCTTGTAAGAACCTGTTGTGCGCCCATCCTGCTGGAAAGAAATCACCTTATCCCCCACTGTAACGCTGAACGGGGAATTAGAAGCCGCATAAACCTCCACCCCAGTCCAGCAGGACAGAACCAGGAACAAGGCAAGAAAAACGGCTGACAGGGAAATAAACCTGCGTGTACGAGTCATACGCTCAACTCCTTTTAAAAACGTCAAAAAGGGAAAATTTTTAAACGATTACCTATAAAAATATTAAAAACATCCTATAAAACTTTTCGGCAAGTTTTCCTAAAAATCAAGACTGTAACACATTTTTTACATTTATAAAAGGTGTCATACATCCACATAAGCAAGAAGAAGCGCCAACGTATTAGACAGCCCTTCCCAATGCGTCCGCTCCATTCCATGGGAAGCATGGACTCCCGGCCCAATCAGCGCACCGCGGATATTATTTCCACCCCTCAGAGCGGCGCTTACATCAGAACCGTACTGCGGGTAAATATCCACTGCAAACTTGAGCTGGTTCTGTTCTGCCAAGCTGATAAGCTTTCCTACCATCTCATAATCATAAGGGCCGCTGGAATCTTTAGCACAGATAGACACATCATATTCCGTACAGGAAAGATCATCGCCGACACAACCCATATCAACAGCCAGCATTTCAGAAACTTCCATTGGAAGGGATGCCGCCCCATGCCCAACTTCTTCATATACGGAGAAAAAGAGGATGGTTGTAAAGGCAGGTTTACGGTTTTCCTTACTGAGAATCTCTGCAAGGGTCAGCATACAGGCAGAACCGCCTTTATCATCTATAAAACGGGATTTTAAGAAGCCGCTTTCGGTTATCTGGGTTTTAGGGTCAATACATATAAAATCACCTGCACGGATGCCAAGGTTTTCCACATCTTCCTTTTTATGGACTGGCATATCCAGGCGGACTGCCATTTCCGATGGGGCACGCTCGCGCGTTTTACAATCCGTATATACATGGGCGGACGGGCTGAGGCTTAGGATGGTTCCTGTATATATCTTTCCTGAACGTGTATGGATACGGCAATACTCCCCATCAAGGGTGGGGACAATCGGCCCACCTAATAAGGTGAATTTTAACATTCCATCCTCTGTGATGGATCGAACCATTAAGCCTAGGGTGTCAATATGACCGGAGATTAATACGGTTTTAGATGTATCACGACCGGGAATTGTCAGCATGATACAGCCTTTTTGATTTTGTTCGCAGGAATAGCCAAGCTTTTTTGCCCTTTGCAGAAGGTAAGATGCAGCTTCCTGGGTGAATCCTGTCGGACTGTCTATTTTCAGCAGGTCTTCCGCATTTCGGAAAAGCATCTGCCGGTATGGGGTGGTATCTATCATCTGGGATGCCTCTTTCTGGACTTGCCGTTTATTTTTTCTTATACTTCTATTATAGCGAAAATGCGGGTTGCGTCAATGGGCAGAGGAAAAGTTTTAGGGAATGGAAAGTTAAGGAGAAGGTTAAAATGCGGGCACAAACCTAAGACGAGTACAAGCTGGGGCGGATTAAAAAGGTTTGGGGTCAAGGGGCCTTTCCTAAAAAGGCC
>CAOJXI010000120.1 GCA_948465665.1 uncultured Clostridia bacterium
AAAGCCCGCTGGTATTGCTCAGGGCGTGGAATAAGATTGGGATTGGTACCAGCTTCGGGCGGGCAGCCCCATTATGGCGGGCTTTCTTCCGCTTCGTCCAACTCCGCAGAGTTGGACAGAGCTAAAAGTTTCCTCTTTCAGCCATCCAGCAAACCAACGGTTTGCGGATGATGGCGTGCCGAAAGCAGAAAACCAAAAATTTTTCACTGGACTAATGTTAAGATAAATGAAGGCTCATGGAATTAAAAAATTTCATGAGCCTTCAAATTTTTTGAATCCGTGCTGTACTTGATAGCTATACATTTTTGGCAGAATGATACAGACTGGAAGGGAGGGGGGGGGTATAATTTAACTGCTGCCAAAAATATTCTCCGCACTTTGAAGTTGCGCGATTCAAAAAAATAGCACATATAAATTGGTTGCTTCTTATTGAAAAAACTACTATATTGATTATGCGGCGCGGTGCAAAGAACAGAAAGGAGAAGACTTCATGAGCTTCGGAAAAAATTTGCAGTTTTTAAGACATCTCAGAGGAGATATGACGCAGGAGGATTTGGCTGAAAAGATGAACATCAGCCGACAAACGGTATCAAAATGGGAATTGGATACAGTGCAGCCCGAAATGGACAAGGCTATTGAACTTTGTAGGATTTTCAATTGCTCGCTTGACAACTTGTTCCGTGATGACATGTTCACTTGCGGCAAAGCTTATACAAATTTGCGTGTTGAAACCGTTCCCGCTTTCCGTTATATAAAGTATGCCGTTATCAGCTCTGACCCGGAGGGGGACGCTATCGACAGAATATTTTCCATTGCCCGAAACTGCGGAGTGGAGCATCCTCGTGTCATTGGCTGGGATTTTCCAAACGTGTCGCAGGAGCAGATCAATGTCTTCAATATGCACGGCTACGAAGCGGCATGGATACTGCCTGATGGGGTCATTCCCCCTAATATTGAAATACATGAGCAGGCAGCCCACAGGTATGCAGCAATACACATTGAAAAGCCCTTTGGAAACCCCTTTGTGACCATTCCAAACGCTTATAAAACACTTATGGAGTATATGCGCATCAATGGCCTGGAACATACGGAAAAGGACGTTATTCCTTGCTTTGAAACTGATGGGGAGAGCATGGATATTTATATAGCTTGTTAAGCAGAGCAGTTTATAGGGTTCCTGATGGTGTATGAGCATTAACCAAAATTCCCATTTACCAAGGGGGATTTCATCGTTTGGGTGAAATCTCCCTTGATAAATTTTCTCTTGTTATATCCAATCAAAAACATTAGAAAACCTTGTGAAAACTGTCAATATAAAAATCCATTTTAATCCGTTATAATATGTTTGTAATCGATTACATTATCAGGAAAGGAGGGCAGCGCTATCCAAACCATTAAGGAAGTTGCAAAAGCGGCAGGGGTATCAGTGGCAACTGTTTCGAGGGTACTCAATAATGACCCGGTAGTCGCTGAAAGCACCCGCGAACACGTTTTGCAGGTAATTAATGAGGTAGGCTATTCGCCCAACGCATTAGGACGCAGCCTGCGCAAAAATTCCACCCGCCGAATCCTGATTCTTCTCCCGTCCATCGCCCATCAGTTTTTATCCGGCGTGGCGCGTGGCGCGGAACAAGCCGCATGGCGCAGGGGATACCAGATTGTATTTTCGGTTACACATTCCAATGCCGAATTAGAACGGAAATATGTTAATATGCTCCTCCAGCGCAGTGTAGACGGTATTTTATTTACGACTTCCCAGCTAACCGCCCAAGAGTTAAGCGGGTTATCCTCCCATTATCCGGCGGTGATGTGCAGTGAATGTGTGGAAGGCGCAAAGCTCCCTTATGTGGGAATAGATAACGAACAGGCAGCTTATGAGGTGACACGGTACCTTATTGAAGGCGGATGCCGAAGAATCGCCATCATAGTCCATCTGGAGGACTATTCGTCCAGGCTGCGTTTAAAGGGATATAAAAGGGCCCTTTTGGAAAAAGGGATTCCTGACAGGATGGAATACCATGTCAAAGGGGATTATTCCATTACTTCCGGCGCCCATGCCTGCCAGCGGCTTTTTTCCCTTCCCGAACCGCCCGATGCGGTTTTTGCCGGGTCTGACCTGATGGCTGCCGGAGTTGTCCGCCGTATGTATGAAATGGGCCTGCACCCTGGAGAGGATGCAGCAATCTTTGGGTTTGACAATATTGAACTTGCCCGTATCCTCACCCCAAGCCTAAGCACCGTATCCCAGTCAAAACTGCAAATGGGCAGGAAAGCCATGGAACTGCTGCTGGAGCAGATTGAAAATCCCCAGTGTGAACAGGAGAATGTACAAATTGGGCATAAGCTTATTTTTCGGGAGTCAACCCGTCGAATAGAACAAAACTACAAGCAGGGGCGCGTTTAAAAAATATTGGCGCGTTCACGGAAAGAGAGGAATATGTTATGGAAAAGAAATTAAGGATTGGCATTATCGGCTGCGGAGGGATTGCCAGGGGAAAACATATGCCTGCGCTCAAGAAAATAAAAGAGGTTGAGATGGTCGCTTTCTGCGACATTATCCGCGAACGGGCTGAAAAAGCAGCTAAGGAATACGGGGTTCCCGACGCTAAAGTTTATGAAGATTATAAAGAACTTCTGGCAGATCAAACCATTGACGTTGTACATGTTTTAACCCCTAACCGGGAACACAGCTTTATTACAGTTGACGCCCTGGAAAGTGGCAAGCACGTTATGTGCGAAAAACCCATGGCAATTAATACCGAGGAAGCCCAGAAGATGTTGGACGCCGCCAAACGTACCGGCAAAAAGCTGACAATTGGTTATCAGAACCGTTTCCGCCCAGATTCCCAGTTCCTTAAACGTGCCTGCGAAAAAGGCGAGCTTGGCGATATTTATTTTGCAAAGGCCATTGCCCTGCGCCGCCGCGGGGTGCCGACATGGGGCGTTTTCCTGAATGAGTATGAGCAGGGCGGCGGCCCGTTAATTGATATTGGAACCCATTCCCTGGACTTGACCCTTTGGATGATGGATAATTATAAACCTAAAATGGTTGTAGGCAGCGTTTATAAAAAACTTGGAAACCAGAGCGAACCCGCTAACAGCTTCGGCGACTGGGATCCGGAAAAGTTTAAAGTAGAGGATTCCGCCTTTGGCTATATTGTCATGGAAAACGGCGCTACCATTATGCTGGAATCTTCCTGGGCGCTTAATATTCTGGATTATGGTGAAGCCCAAACTGTCCTCTGCGGAACTGAAGCCGGGGCAGATATGAAAGACGGCCTGCGCCTGAATTCAGTCCGGTACAACCGCCAATGTGAGGAAAAAGTCAACCTGAAGGCCGGGGGAGTCGCCTATTTTGACGGCGAAAAGGTGGAGCCTGCCGACGTGGAAGCCCGCCAATGGATTAAAGCCATTTTAGAGGACAAGGAACCGGTTGTCAAACCAGAACAGGCAATTGTTGTTACAAAAATTTTGGAAGCCATATATAAAAGCGCAGCCGAGGGCAAACCTGTAATATTCTAAACAGGCTCTAAGAGCTAAAATCGGGGGAGGTTCCCCGTGGAATTCCCCCTCATATCCGAAAGGAGACAGTCAGAGAAATGAAGCTGGGTATTATTGAAAAGCCAACAGAAAAAGGCTTTGAACATGCCGCAAAGTTTGGGCTTTCCTTTGTGGAATACTGCATCAATATCGGACAGGATGTAGATGAATTTGTATCCCGGATAAAGGAACTGGAAAAACTCTCTGCACATTATAATATAGCGGTAGGGGCCATTGGGCGCTGGGGGACTGATAAGGTAGATAAAAACGGCCTCTTAATTGAAGAAGAACTGCAAAACAGCTACAAACTGATTGACGCCTGCGCAGAATTGGGAGCGGGGGTATTTAACACCGGCGTTAATTATGTAGAGGAACTTTCTTATTATTCCAATATCACCGCTGCAATCCAATATTTAGAGAAGGTCTGCCAATACGGGGAAAAGAAGGGGGTTCGGACGGCTACCTATAACTGCCGCTGGAATAATTTCGTCCATTCTGACCGGGCATGGACGCTGGTTCAAGGGCACCTTCCGCAATTAGGAATCAAATACGACAGTTCCCACTGCATTTATGACCATGGAAATTATTTGGAGGAAATGAAGAAGTGGGGAAAACGGTTCTACCATGTCCATATCAAAGGCGCGCTCCAGATTGGCGGCGAACGCTTTGACGATCCGCCTGCTGGGCTGGATTTGACCGATTGGGGCGCTTTTATGGGCTGCCTTTACGCCTGCGGCTATGACGGGCTGTTAAGCCTTGAACCACATTCCGCCATCTGGAAAGCAGGGGAACTTGGCGAGAAGGGAATCGCCCTTTCTATTGAAACCATCCGAAAGTACATGCTTCGCTGAAAAAGGGAGAGGGTAAGTTTATGAAAATTGCTTTGCAGATATACAGTGTGCGGGACAGTATTTCAGACGCAGAGTCCCTTATGAACGCTTTGAAAAAGGTCAAGGAAATAGGTTATGAGGGTGTAGAGTTTGCAGGCTGCTTTGGAGCGGATGCAATAGAACTGCGGGAATATTTAAAGGAGCTTGGGCTGGAAGCAGTAGGATGTCATGAATCCCTACGCAATATCGACACAGGGAATATAGACGAAATGCTTCATTTTTACCATCAGGTTGGAGTAGAGAATTTTGTATGCTCCTACGCCCCTGCCAGCACAAAAGAAGAATTAGAACACCTTTGTGCCCAAATGGAAAAGGTAAAGGCAAAAGCAGAAAACCTTGGAATGAAAACAGGCTATCACAACCACTCCCACGAGTTTAAAGCAATAGGCGGAATTCGCCCGATTGATAAAATCGCCTCCTGCTGCCCTCTGGAACTGGATACATACTGGTCGTTTATTGCCGGGGAAGACAACAGTTCTTTTATTCGACAGAGAAAGGCACAAATCGGACTCCTCCATCTAAAAGATGGCAGTGCGGACGGTAAACCCTGCGCGATTGGCGAAGGCGTTGCAGATATCCAGGCGGTTCTGGATGCTGCAAAGGAAATCGGAAGCCAATGGATTATTGTAGAAAATGACAATCCCACGCCTGACGGATTTTCCGATGTGCGCCGCAGCCTGGATGCACTGAAAACCAGATACGCTTTATAGTAATTTCGATTCAGAAAGGAATGGCATTTTTTATGAAACTGGGTGTATTTACAACTTTACTGTCCAATCTCCCTTTAGAGGAAGCCCTTAAATATTTCCAATCCCTGGGAATCCAGATGGTTGAAATAGGATGCGGGAATTATCCGGGAAATGCCCACTGCGACCCTGAAACGCTCCTGGCAAGCGAAGAAAAACGGGCGGAATTTACCGGGCTGATTCAAAAGTACGGGATGGAGATAAGCGCCCTCTCCTGCCATGGGAACCCGGTTCATCCCAACAGAGAAACAGCGGAAAAAAACGATCAGGTTATGCGCAATACAGTCCTGTTGGCTGAAAAGCTGGGGATACACCAAATCAACACATTTTCCGGCTGCCCGGGAGACCACGAAGGGGCTAAATATCCAAACTGGGTTACTTGCCCCTGGCCGGAAGATTTCACCAAAATTCTGGAATGGCAGTGGAATGAAGTCCTTATCCCATACTGGAAAGATTTTACAGCCTTTGCCAAAGCCCATGGGGTCAATAAAATTGCCCTTGAACTTCACCCTGGTTTCTGCGTTTACAATACCCATTCCCTTTTAAAGCTGCGGGAAGCCGTGGGCCCGGAGATAGGCGCAAACCTTGACCCAAGCCATTTAATCTGGCAGGGGATGGATCCTGTAGCAGTCATAAAAGCTTTGGGGGATGCAATTTTCCATTTCCATGCAAAAGACACTAAGATTGATAAATATAATACGGCAGTAGACGGCGTTCTGGATACCCGCCATTATTCTGACGAAGCCCACCGTTCCTGGATTTTCCGCAGTATTGGTTATGGGAACGACTCCCTGTATTGGAAAGATATTATCAGCGCCCTGCGGATTGCCGGTTACGACTATGCTATCAGTATAGAACATGAAGATGGGCTTATGAGCCAGAATGAAGGACTTTCCAAGGCGGTTTCCTTCCTGAAAGACGTTATTACTTTTGAAGGCGTCAGCGAAATGTGGTGGGCTTGAGAGCCTAAACAGGCTCTGATACTAATCCCTGATAAATTGCAGACAAAAAATCGGGCTAAAAAGACCATATATGCAAGCCTTTTCAGCCCGATTTTTTGTACAATTTTAGTCAGGGATTAGTATGGGAAAGTTTAACCTTTGGAGAGGAGATACTGGACAATATGAGCGAAAAATTCGGCGTTGCCGTTATTGGTTATGGGGGCATGGGAGGATGGCATGTCCGCCAATTAAAAACAATGGAAGAAATCCATCTTTGCGGAATTTATGACATAGACCCAAAGCGGAATTCCGCCGCAGAAAAGGCAGGGGTACACGTCTACCAGTCTATGGAAGCGCTGCTGGCTGATCCTATGGTAAAGCTGGTGACAATCGCCATTCCCAACGACCAACATAAAGATGTATCCATTCGGGCAATGCGGGCAGGGAAAAACGTTGTATGTGAAAAACCTGTGGCGCTTTCCACCAGCGAAACGGTAGAGATGATAAAAGCCGCAAAAGCAAACGGGGTATTATTTACCGTTCATCAAAACCGCCGGTGGGACGAAGATTTCCTTACCATGAAGAAAATTTATGAAGAAGGACGGCTTGGGCGGGTCTTTAAGATTGAATCCCGTGTCCACGGATCGCGGGGGATTCCCAGTGATTGGCGGAACCAGAAAATTTATGGCGGCGGCATGGTGCTGGATTGGGGCGTTCATCTTCTTGACCAGGTTTTAATGATGGTCAAAGAACCTGTTGTTTCTGTTTATGCAGATTTAGATAATGTAACCAACCAAGAGGTTGACGACGGATTTAAAGCCATTATTCATTTTGCGCCGCAGATTGCGGGAGAACCTCCGCTTTCCTGCCAGGTGGAAGTGGGAACCAGCAACTTTATTAACCTCCCCCGATGGTATATGTTAGGGGAGAATGGGTCAGCTGTGATTGAGGATTGGGATTTGAATGGTAAGATTGTAATGGTTTCCGATTGGGAAAAGCGGGACGCTGTTCCGGTCGTTACTGCCGCCGGGTTGACAAAGACAATGGCTCCCCGTACCAAAGATACCATCCAAGAATATCCACTGCCAGAGGTACATTCAGATGTGCGGGATTTTTACCGTAATTTGGTTCAGGCAGTAGAGGGCAAAGCGGAACAGATTGTTAAGCACCGGGAGATATTGCGGTCAATGCGGTTAATGGAAGCTGTTCTGCGTAGTGCAGAAACAGGCGAAACTGTCCATTGGGTGATATAAAGGCAAATCTGTGGTGAGTACAGTATAACGAAAATAGGAGTCAGTTTATTTAATAAATTAAAAAAGGTCTGCTGCAAAATATGTGAGTTTTGCAGCAGACCTTTTCTTGTTAAAAATACAGTATTGTAATTTTAGGAATGTTAATTTCCAAAAGAAAGTTTGACTTCATCAATGGGAATACACAAAATTTCAGCTATCTTCTCAGCAGGGAGGAACTTTGACATGGAACGGATATTTTTTTGACGCTCTTTTATTTCGCCCTTTTGCTCGCCTCTTGAAAAACCGCTTTGCTCACCTTTTGCAAATCCCTTTTGTTCACGTTCGTTCCCATATTGCTCCAGATATTGTTCTAAAGCCTTTTGCTGATCAAATAATGCCATCATAATGTCGATTACCT
>CAOJXI010000121.1 GCA_948465665.1 uncultured Clostridia bacterium
CCCCCTGGACCCGAAACCTTTTTAATCCGCCTTAGCTTGTACTCGTCTTAGCTTATCCCCGCAAATTTGCTTTACTTATTTTCGTAATCCAAGTAAGCACCTTTCATGGGAGATGCAGCCAAATCGGAAAACAAACGCAATACGCCCCTTTGATATTTGGCAGGCTTAGGCTGCCAATTTTTTTTCCGTTCTGCAAGAATCTTCTCCATTTCCTCCGGTGTTTTTCTCTGTCCCTTTACCCCTATAATCTCCAAAACCCTCTCCTGCACATCCAAATGGATAAGGTCTCCCTCCTCCACCAGAGCAATAGGGCCTCCTGCTTGAGCTTCAGGGGAGCAGTGGCCAATAACCGGGCCGGTAGAAGCACCGGAGAACCGCCCGTCTGTAATCAGTGCAATGCTTCTGCCTAATTCCTTATCGGAAGATATGGCCTCAGACGTATAGAACATTTCAGGCATCCCAGACCCCTTGGGGCCCTCATAGCGGATAAACACAGCATCGCCGGGTTTTACTTTGTGATGGAGAACAGCATCAATGCACTCTTCCTCGCTGTCAAAGGGGCGGGCATTAAGGACAGCAGAAAACATTTCCTTGGGGCAGGCGGTGTGCTTAATGACTGCGCCTTCAGGTGCAAGATTGCCCTTAAGAATAGCGATGGAGCCGTCAGTGCCAATAGCTTGGCCGTAAGGCCGGATGATGTCCGCCTTGGTAAGGCTAAGGTTGTACTTTCGGTTCGCCTCATCCAGCCACTTCTGGCACCGCTCATAAAAACCATTTTGCTTCAATTCCTCTAAATTTTCCCCCAAAGTTTTACCAGTAACCGTCAAAGCGTCCAGATGGAGGACGCTTTTAATCTCCTCCATAATGGCAGGAACCCCTCCGGCATAATAAAAGAACTCAGCAGGCCAGCGCCCGGCAGGGCGGACATCAAGCAGGTAGTGCGCCCCCCGGTGGAGCCGGTCAAAGGTGTCGCCGGTGATTTCAATGCCGAATTCATGGGCAATGGCGGGAATGTGAAGCAGGCAGTTGGTAGAGCCGGAAATAGCAGCGTGAACCAGGATGGCGTTTTCAAAGCTGTCCATAGTTATAATATCACTGGGCCGCATATTGTCCATATGGGCCAGCTTCACAGCCAGCTTTCCGGCGTTTTGGGCGTATTCAATCAAATCAGGGCTTGTGGCAGGAAGAAGGGCAGAGCCGGGTAGGGCCAGCCCCAAAGCTTCAGCCATGATCTGCATGGTGGAGGCAGTGCCGATAAAGGAACATGCTCCACAGCTTGGGCAGGCGTTGCACTTGGCCCAATTCAGCTTTTCCCTATCAATTTCACCCCGTTCATATTTGGCGGAATACATCCCAAGCTGCTCCAAAGTGAGCAGGTCAGGGCCTGCCGCCATGGTGCCGCCGGTAACTACTACTGAGGGGATGTTCACCCGGGCAAGCCCCATTAGGTTTCCAGGCAGCCCCTTGTCACAGCTTGCCATAAAGACGCCAGCGTCAAAAGGTGTAGCATTGGCTTGGATTTCGATTATGTTGGCAATCATCTCCCGGCTTGCCAGGGAGAAATTGATTCCGTCCGTACCTTGGCTTTCACCGTCGCACATATCGGTGCAGTAGTACCGGGCGCCGTAACCGCCTGCATCAGCAACTCCCCTTCGGGCAGCTTCTACCAGTTTATCCAGATGGCCTGAGCCTGGATGGCTGTCTCCAAAGGTGCTTTCAATAAAAATTTGAGGCTTGGACAGATCCTCCGGCTTCCAGCCAGTACCCAGGCGGAGCGGGTCTAACTCAGGGGCAAGCTGGCGCATTTTTTGACTGGTCAGCATGGTGCATCGTTCCTTTCTTTGATAAGCTTTAAAAATGCTTTTTGTGTGGAGGGGTGGGAGCATTGTCAGAATTCAATAACTGCACTATAACATATGACGTAGGATGTGTCAATATTTGTAAAATATAATTTTTTGCTGATTTTTTGTGCATATTACTTTAAAATGTTCCCAAACTAATAGATAAACATATAAATTCCAGCGCTATAAACAAACAGACTAATATATTTTGTGCATATAAACAAAATATATTAAGGAAGTTTAATTTTTTATTGACATATGACGTATGATGTGGTATGGTTTGGATGTGGAATGAAATACGCTGTGTGGGAGCAGTATTAAATCTAAACAACAAATCAGGAGGCGTGTTATGTTACTGATAGTATTTCTTATCTCCATTGCGGTTTTGCTGCTCTGTATCATAAAGATTAAGCTGAATCCATTTGTTGCCCTTCTTGTCTGCGCCTACGGAACAGGGATTCTGTCCCTGGCTGCTTATGCCGGGAGCGCGGCCCCAGAGAACTTTTCCACCATTGCTGATGTGACCGCCTGCGTCACGAACAATTTCGGCTCTACTTTGGGTTCTATTGGTATTGTCACTGGCTTGGGCGTTATGCTCGGCATGTTTATGTATGAATCAGGCGGTATTGACAGCATTGTGGATAAGGTGCTGAAAGCCGTAGGCCCCAAGCGTTCCCAATACGCAGTGTCCGTAGCGGGCTTTATTACCGGAATCCCTGTTTTTGGTGATGTTGTGTACATTATGTTTGCCCCCATGCTCCGGGTGCTTTCCCGAAAGACCGGTTATTCTATGGCTGCTTACGGGGGTGCGCTGGCTATCGCTACTACCTGCACCTTTGCGCTGGTACTGCCTACCGCCCCTCCTTTGGCAGTAGCCGGGGCAATGGGTATTAATGTAGGAGTGTTCTTTTTCTATGCGCTGATTGCGGCTTTTGTCGGCATGTTCATGGGCGGCATCGTTTATGGAAGCATTGTGAACCGCCAGGATCAGAAGTCGGGGAAAACCTGGGATTTTTCCGACCTGGACGTCGAACTGGAGGAAAATGCCGCTGCTGCTTCCAGCAAACCTAAAATGGGCGCTATGGCAGCCATGTCTATCTTGTTAGTTCCTATTGTGCTGATCCTCTTGGGGTCATTTTCTGCTTTCCTTCTGCCGGAGGACAGCAGGGTTTTAAAGGTTCTTGCCTTCCTGGGGGATAAAAATGTCGCAATGACTATTGGCGTGCTTTATGGAGCGTTTATTTCCCGTCCCCACCTGAACCGTTCCATTACGGAGATTATGAATGACGGCGCGGATAAAATTGGGCTTGTCCTGCTCATTACTGGAGCAGGCGGCGCTTATGGCGGCATCCTGAAAGCCTGTGGTATTGCAAATGTGATTACTGACGGCCTCCAGGGCTTCCATATGCCGATCCTTGTTATGTGCTTTTTGATTGCCCAGGTGCTGCGGATTGCTACCGGCTCCACCACCGTGGCGCTGACTACAACGGCGGCGATTGTCTCCACCGCCGCTGCTGCCTCCACTGTATCGCCTATCCTGTGTGCCATTGCCGTGTGTGCTGGCGGCATCGGGCTTTCTCTGCCCAATGATTCCGGTTTCTGGGCTGTTTCCCGGTTCTTCCACCTTAACGAGATCGACACCCTTCGCGGATGGACTGTCGGCGGTTTCGTGGCAGGCGTGTCAATCCTTCTGTTTACCTGTGTCCTCAGCTTATTCCAGGGGTTCCTGCCTGGATTAATTTGATTTGAGGTAGACAGGCAAGAAGTACGGTTGCTGTTCAGCGGCGGACTTCTTTTTTAATGCTGCTTGCAATTTAAGAGGAATCCCGTTATAATTTTGTTGAAACCATTTGATACAGGAGAACCATTGTGAAAGAGACGTATTTTGAAAATATTAAAACAAAAGAATCCTCCCTGCCGGAGAGGACAGCGGAGCAGATTTCCAAGCTGATTGTAGAGAAACATTTGACCAGCGAGGACAAACTGCCAAGCGAGTTTGAACTGGCGGAAATGCTCCATGTGGGGCGGGGGACAATCCGGGAGGGCGTCAAGCTGTTAGTGGCGCGGAATGTGCTGGAAATCAGAAGAGGCAAGGGAACCTATATTGCACCAAACCCTGGGGAAATTCCCGACCCGCTGGGCTTTGCCTACTATCCAGACCAGTTCCAGCTTGCGCTGGATCTGGCGGAAATCCGAGGCCAAACAGAACCATGGGTCGCCCGTATGGCAGCAGAACATGCAACCGCGGAAGATATCAAACGTTTACGGGAAAGCTGTTCCATAGTGGAGCAGGATATTCTGAATGAGAAGGATCATTCCCAAAATGATGTGTTGTTCCATGTGGCGATTGCAAAATGTACGCAAAACCTGGTGGTTCCAAAATTGATTCCTATTATCACATATGCGGTTACGCTGTTTGTTTCACTGACAGAGAGCCGGTTGCGGATGGAAACGATTGTAGGGCATAGGGAGATTTTAGAGGCCATCAGTGACAGGGACAGCCAAAGGGCAGAAAAAGCAATGGCGCAGCATATTGAATATAACAAAGCTTTGCTTCAGGAAATTGTGGGCAAACGGAAACAGGATAACGCGGGAAATCCAAACAATGATTTTAAATAGCCGCTGGAAAATCCCGCTATCCATTTCAGCGGCGGATGTGTGCTTTTGATTTAGTTTTTAAGCTTATTCCCATAAAGCAGAAAAGGTGGTATACTATACCTATGCAAAAATTTAGTATTAAGGAGGCATACATGACCTATAAAGAACGTCGGACAGCAAACGACCCTATCCGTATTCTAAACGCAGAGAAGGCAGATATCCGCCAGTATGACGGCGGGCTTCGGCACATCCGCGACATAAAAAGTTACCAGGCAGTACGCGCCTGCCGAAGCAAACCGGAAATGCAGGATGGCTATGGCTTCACCTATAACCATGCCTCAATGCTCGCCTACTGGAATGAACATTTTTTATTGGAATATCTCAGCAACCCGGTCAGCGAACATGCAGGGGATTCCCATACGCTTCTTGCCATATCGCCGGATGGAATCCATTGGGGAAAACCCCAGGTAGTTTTCCCGGAATACTGGCTTACTGCGGAACATTACCAGGGGCCGAAAAAGGAACTGCTTCCCAAAGGAGAAAAATTTTGTTCTATCATGCACCAGCGGTGCGGCTTTTACCAGACATCCCAGGGAAAAATGCTGGTAACGGGGTTTTATGGCATCAGCCCTGCGCCGAACGTTGCACCAAATAACGGTTGGGGAATCGGCAGGGTAGTACGGGAAATTTATAAAGACTTCACCTTTTCCCCGATTTATTTTATCCGGTATAATGAACCGGCAGGTTATAACCGTTCCACTGCTGACGGCTTCCCATATTTTGAGAAAAGCCCGGATCAGGATTTTATAGAAGCCTGCTGGGAGCTTCTTGCTGATAAGGTTATGCTTCAGCAATGGTGGGAAGAACAGCGCTTTGATACAGAACTTTTTACGCAGCATGGGGGACAGGCCCTCTGTACATATACCGACCGGGCAGGGAACTTTGTGGGGGTTTATAAACATGGCTTATGTACGGTTTCAGAGGATAAAGGGGAAAGCTGGTCGCAGCCGGTTCGCTGTTTGTCCTTGGAGACTTCTACCGGGAAGGTCTGGGGACAGCGTACATCGGATGGAAAATATGCCTTAGTTTATAATCCTTCTACAGATTCTATGCACCGCTGGCCCCTTGCCGCAGTAACGGGTGATGACGGGCATACTTTCAGCGAAATGCTGGCTGTTACTACAGAGGTTGCCCCTTCCCGTTATGAAGGCTATACGAAAAATTTCGGGCCGCAGTATATACGCGGGATTATGGAAAGCATTACCCAGCCAAAAGATGGCGGTATGTGGATTACATACAGTGTCAATAAGGAAGATATCTGGGTAACACATATTGCTGTTCCAATTACGGGCCGCCAGGTTTCGGATTTCCAGGAGGATTTTTCCGAGTTAGAGGCGGGCGGGGAAGTCGCTGGATGGAATGTTTATTCCCCTTTGTGGGCTCCTGTGGAACCTGTGGAAAAGGATGGAAAAATGGTTTTATCGTTAAGCGATACCGATCCATACGACCGGGCAAAAGCAGAACGGGCTGTTCCAGAAGCGCAAGCGGGTTCTGCTGCGTTTCGTGTAATGGCGGAAGCTGTTGGGAACGCTCCTATGCTGATTGAATTTCAGGATCATAAAGGAGCTGTACCAATAAAGATTTCCTTCTGTCCAGATGGAATGATTCGGATAAAAGGGAACGGGGTATATCATGACCTCTTTCCCTGCCAGTTTGGAACCTGGTATGATTTTACCATTTCTTATGACTGCGTTTCTGCCAGGTATACGGCAGCGGTTTCCTGCAATGGGGAGGAATTTTTTAAAAAAGAATTTCCCTTCAGCCAGTCTGTTGAAACCATTGAACGAATCCTTTTTGCTACAAAGGGCTGTGTAAATACGCAGGATTTGGAAGCCAGCGGCAAATTCTGCACCATTGGCGATCTGCCGGATTCTGATACCCCTGCGCCGCTTTCCCGTTTGCTGATAAGTTCCCTGTCTGTTCATACAGAGGTGAAAGCCGATGAATAAACATATCCCTATACTGCGGACAAATTTTTTAATCTTATAACTTAAAGGAGGAATTATTTATGAATTCATTTGAGTTTTACTCGCCTACAAAGGTAGTTTTCGGCAAAGGCGTTGAAAACCAGGTTGCAGAGGAAATCCAGAAATGGGGAGGTTCCCGAATTTTGGTACACTTTGGAAGCGGGAGCGTCAAAAAAAGCGGGCTGCTGGACAGGGTTGAAAACTCTTTAAAAAAAGCAGGGTTGTTTTATGTCCTGCTTGGCGGGGCACAGCCTAATCCCCATTTGGCGCTGGTTCATGAGGGAATTGAACTTGCCCGGAAAGAGAAAGTTGATTTTATTTTAGCAGTAGGCGGCGGCTCTGCAATGGATTCCGCGAAAGCAATTGCCCTTGGCGTACCCTATGATGGGGAAGTCTGGGATTTCTATGACCGGAAAAATGTCCCTGTTCAGGCGCTTCCTCATGGGAACATTCCCACCCTTGCAGCATCTGGAAGCGAAACCAGCGACAGCTCTGTTATTACAAACGAGGACGGATGGCTGAAAAAAGGCTATTCTACGCCTTTTAACCGTCCTAAATTTACTTTGATGAACCCAGAACTTTTATACACCCTCCCGCCTTATCAGACTGCCTGCGGGGTGGTTGACATTATGATGCACACCTTAGACCGGTACTTTTCCTATGGCGGCGTGAATGAAATGACCGATTCTATCGCTGAGGCCCTTTTGCGCAATGTGATCCATTATGGGGAAATTTGTATGAAAGAACCGGAGAACTTTGAGGCACGTTCCGAAGTGATGTGGGCGGGAAGTTTATCCCATAACCACCTGACAGGACTGGGAAAACCCGGCGATTGGTCTCCTCATCAGCTGGAGCATGAGCTGGGAGGTAAATTTGATGTGGCTCATGGAGCGGGATTAGCTGCTATTTGGGGGCCATGGGCTTACCACGTTTACAAGAACGATGTGAACCGCTTTGTAAGATATGCTAAAAATGTTTGGGAAATTGATGCAAACTGTGGATCGCCGGAAGAAGTTGCTGTGAAGGGGATTGAAGCAACAAGGGAATTCTTCCACTCTATCGGGATGCCTATTACCGTTGCTGAAATGTTAGGGCGGAAAATGACAGATGAGGAAATTGAAGATTTGACTGTTAAGGCGACTTGGTTTGGTAAACGTACATTGGGGAACTTGATGGTTTTGGATAAGGATGAAATTCGTAAGGTTTACCAGGAATCAAATGTGGAGAAAATGTAAAGCTCATTTGCGGGGATAAGCTACGATGAGTACAAGCTAGGGCGGATTAAAA
>CAOJXI010000122.1 GCA_948465665.1 uncultured Clostridia bacterium
CCTCTTGCAGCCATCCAGCAAACCAACGGTTTGCGATGATGGCGTACCTAATACCCGAAAAGCATATAATCAACAGCAATAAGCGCCGCCATCTAAAGCAGATGGCGGCGCTTCTGCATCATTCAAGGTTTGGAATCGGGCTTTGCGATTGATTTAATCCGTTTTACAGCGGCTGCTATTTTGTGAGAAGGAATTTTAGCAGGGCTTGCAGAATCCAAATTATCACTGCCAGGATTCCGGCGGCGATCGGAATGACAACTATGAGACGGATTGGGCGGGTTTGTTTTTTTTTACTATATACAACCCATTTAGGCGCTTCTGGGAGGAAGGAAAGGGTTCTCTCCGGGTCGGAAAGTTCCAGATTCTCCGTTAAATAGGTCAGGTCTGCCTGGGGAGAATCCACTTCAAGAAAAGTATTGACCCGCTCTAAAGCGCCGCTGCTTTCAAAAACCGAACGGAACGAGCCCTTAACTAATTTTTTCAGCCTGTCAGGACGTATAGTAAAGCCGAAATCGCTGGTACGGTCTAATTCCATAGAGTCTTTAATCATTACGGCAATATCTTCAGACGTTCCGCCTCCAGCCCTCAGCAGCCTTTTATATTCATCAACATCCTGGGTTACAAAGGCAAGATTGAGGTAATATTCAGGGGCTTCGCCGTTTTTGTCCCCCTTTGCGGTGAGATTTTTCATCATAAGATAATATTGTTTGGGTTCAGCCGGCAGGATTCCAAAAGCATTGCAAACCGTGTCATATTCAAAAAACCTGCGGATAACAGGGGGGATTCTTTTTCGGGAGAGGGTATAATTTGCAGATTGATTGGGGTTGTATGTGAGGCAGCCCAGAATGTACCCGACAGGGGAGCCCGTATAGGAACAGTAGTAATAGATATCCATTTACTAACCTCCTCTTGCTATAACATACTGCCCTTGTTGATAATGACATATCCGTCGCCTTCGCTCTTTAGCTGTTTATTAATATTCTCCGCCTGCTTCAAATAGTCGTCTGCCGAGGGCCAGTTTAAAAGGCTTGTCTGGAACCAGTCAACAATGGAATCCCACCAGGACTTTGATTTTCGGGCCTGCCTTGTTATTTTGGCGCGTTCCAGGGTGTGGGACAGGATATAGAGAAGGGGCTGCTCACAGTATAATGGTTCGGGTTCGTCTTTATTCATATCCGGGAAATGGTATAAAGCCTGCTTGGGAGTTCCCCATCTTTCGTCTATGTCAATGTCACCGTCAGCATTGCGCTGGAAACGGCTGAATTCCGCGCCTCCCATGGTCAGGATTGGGGTGACGGCAGTTGTAATAGGGGATTCGCCCTCGTTAATCCCCGGTTTTTCGAGGTACTGGAGAAGGGGCTTATAAGCTTTCTGGATTTCTGCGCAAACGCTTGCCATTTGTTTTCTGTTATAGTACCGTTCGCATTTAAGCGGCACAAACAGAACCATGCCAGCGCCTTTGCTGTCCTCTGCAAATTCTGCTGTTTTCACCATTTCGGAAACGCGGTAGCAAAGGTTTTTTTGATCGTTGTAGTATCCCCGCTTTTCCATCAGATGGGGCGTGTCAATGGCAACCAGCAAAATCCTGCTTTTAATCATATGTTTTATCAGTTCTTCAATATGTTCTGGATCAGCCAGCCATTCCCCTGGATAGTCTATAAAGTTTATTTTGATTTGGCTGTCCTTAGACTTGTTCTTCAAATTGATGAAAAAGGGGTATTCCTTAATACCTTTTGTTGGGGTGTTGTCCGGGAAAAAATCCCTTTTGCTTCCCCGATCCAGGAAATACTGCTTCATTTCGCGGCGTTTTTTCTCAATGACGGAAACGACGTTAAAATTGGCTGGCGCTATCACCAGAGGGGTATCGCTGAGAAGGTTTTCAAAACATCCCTGCATAGCGGCTAACACACTGGTTTTTCCGCAGCGGCGGCCCCCAATCATCATAATATTAAGTTCTAATTCCGCACCCATTCTATGGTTCCTCCTTTATGTCGATTAGGAAATACCCGTCCGCCGCACATTCATAAATGGCTTTGGTCAATGAATTCCATTCCTCGGCGCGGCTTGCCGACGCGGTATATGCGGTGTGTTCGTCTTCCCAAATGATGGGGATCATATCTTCATACAAGTACCGCCATTGGTCTACAACCGTGTCGCCGTCCTCAATGCGGGCAAAAGCGGCGCGGTCATGGAAATCGCGCATAACGGCAAAAATAGCTGTGCTGGGGAAAACATAAAAATCAATCAGCTCGTCTTCTATCTTCTGGTGAACATCTTCAATAAAATGCCTGAGCTGGGAATCAATTTCATCTGTCAGGGCTTCCTTATTATCCAGTTTGTTAAAAAGCTGGGGCGGCTGGTCGTTTATGCTCCAGTCTATGGGCTGGAGGCAGCAGCGAACCTTATAAATCAGGAAATTTTCCATACGAAGGTCAAATTCTTCTAAAGGCTGCAAGGCGCTTCGGATTAACGTGAACTGGTTTTCATCCAGCTTATTTCTGAGGGCCTGAAGCCATGCGTTCGCGTCCATGCCCGCTGGACAGAGCATCAGCCCCAGCCTGCCCTTATCTTCGTCTGCAAGGACATGGATAACTTCCATTTTTATACCCAGGGTTATTTTATGGAGCGTATTGTTGAGTTCCAGGAAATCATTGATAATTTGGAGACGGAGCTGGTTGGAAAGCTGTTCCAGTGCGTTAAACTGGGTAATGGTGCCGTCGTTAAGCCACCTCATGATAGTTTCCTTGGAGGGGAGGTTGGTCAGGACGTTTTTCAGCTTGACGCTGGCGGCTTCCTTAAAGGGCAGGAAAGGCAGTTCCTTTTCTTTTTCCCTTTGTAAATAAAGATCGCGGAGCCGGTTGGTCATACTGGAAATTGTGCGGTCAATTTTATGGCGGAACTGCCGGCGTTCATCCATGTTGACAGACGCGCCCATTGCCCGCTCCATACGGGAACTGATAATATGATAAGCCTGTTCCAAAGCAGAAAGCTGTTCATTGGCCCCGCTTAATATCATTCTGTCAATACTGGAAAGGTTGCTGGAAAGTTGTTCCAGGACAGGGATTAAAAGCCGTTCTTCTACTTCTTCCTTCTTCCAGCAGTCTACATTCAAATACTGTGCTACAGGAAGATTCTGCTTTTTTAACTGTTCCATGATTTCCGGTATCTGCGCTGCATTAGGGGCCTTCCCTGTTTCAACCCGGTTGACCAGCCAGAAAAGCATTTGTTTCGCATATTCCGGGGTGACAGCCCTGGAGATTTTTTCTACAAACTGATAGTCTTCAGCTTCGACACGTGGGCGCAGGGCGTCGGGACGCATCATTAAAACAACGGCGTCGCTGTCCTCTTTGACAGTCCGCAGCATTTCCTCCTCTACGCCAAGGGAGGTTGCGCCGGTTCCTATAGTATCTACTAATACAATTTTTCCGCACTGGGAGCATGGGAAAGAAGACAGGATATTTGCCTGCTTTACTCCCAAATATGTATAATATTTTTGTTCGGTATTTTTGCTGTTATACTGGGCGACATAAGATTCAATTTCATTTTTGGAAATAGTGACACAGGAACCAAGCCTGTCCTGGATTTCCTGGACATGCTGGACATACTTTTCCAGATGCAGCAACAGGGAAGTTTCTGTCACCTGATCATAACGAACCCTGCTTTTCAGGTCATCCATATTGATATTGCTGATTGCTGAGACAGATCCCACCTGATAAGCTGACGGGCCTAAAATTGCCCTTAAATAGTTATTTACAATATCAATAAACTCCCGTTCCGTATAGAAAGTAATTTCCGCCCTGGTTTCCGTTCCCGGGCTGTTGGAAATAATGGAGCGTGCGCCTGTGCAATCAGACCCGTCCGCAGATGGGATAACGTCTCCTTCCAGACCGCTGATACGCTGAAGCACCAGGCTTTTTCCCTGTCCTGCCCGGCCTACAAAGCTGATATTGATTTCCTCGCGTGAAAAACGCTGGAGCAGGCTTTCTAACCGCGCCATGACAACGCCATACTGCCTGTCGAAAGCTTCAGTTGAGATAGAGGCAAGCTTTTCCACCAATTCAGGCGGCAGGCTGTCAATTTGGCTGGAACGGAAAAAGTTTAAGCTGTCTACAGCTTTCCTTGCCTTCTGCGCCCGCTCCATAGCCTCTTTAATATGGGGAAGCAGTTTTTTCCGCCCGGCAATAATCCTGTCGATTTTCTGGGGGATCTCCATTTTGATTTCCTCTCTTTCGTCCAGAAGATTCTTGATATAGTAAAATTATAAACTATATTACATGCTGATGCAATAAAAAATTGTGATATTCGACAAAATGAAACTGGGTATTAAAATCAGGGCGCGTTTGAAAACTAGAATTTTCAAACGCGCCCTTGGTGACTCATTTTGCAAGATACATCAGCTTTTCACTGAAATCTTTTTGAAAAAAGGTATCTACTGAATAGGAGAACAAAACCTGGTCAAAATGTTTTATCCCTAATTTATCCAGGGTATCGTTATCTGCCAGCTCCAAATCTACAATATAAATTTCATTATAATGCGCCGCTAAAAAGGGAATATAGGACTTTACAGTTTCGTCGCTGAAAATCAAAAGCCTTTCCTTATATGGGCTGTCTACCTTGATCGTAATTAATGGTGCGCGCCCTCCCAACACCACATCAGTAATTTCCTGGGAGGTTTCCATAATCTGTGGAAGGATGATATCATTGTACCGATGAATATAACCGTCTGGTTCATAGCGTGTCATACGGTATTCCCTGCGGAACAGGGACATCCTGTAATAGCTGTATATATCCGGCTGTACGTCGGGATATGGAAGCCTTTGATATAATGAACCATAACAGTTATGGTTCAAATATATCTGCTCAAACTGCGCCAGGGAGCGGGTTCTGAGGGACAGCTTTTCCCCCAGTACCGAGTACAGGTAATATCCTCCTAAACCTGTTAGTTCCGGGATTGTTCGGTAATATATATATTCATCCATGGACGCGAACAGCGTTGTATATACATCAGTTGAGGTGATTACCCCTGATATACTTCGGTAAATATCATCAATATAATTCCTCTGGTTGAAAAGGGGCGCATTTTGCGGGACATCGTTTTGTTTAATTGCGCAGGCGGTAGGCACAATCATAACATAGGTCGGAATATAGTACCGGTAAACAAATTCTAACATCCCATTTGCATTATTGGAGGTTGCGTTTGACTGCGGATCCGGCTGGGGGATGTTTTCATACATAGCGTCCTTTGCCAGAAAAATATTGTCCTGCATTTGCTGGCCGGAAAAACGTTTAAACTTTACCTGTAACTGCTCCAAAGAGGGAGCGTCTCCTAGAAAGGTACGAATTTTATTGTTTGCCTCTGTATAATCTGAAATTTCTTTTTCTGAGAGGGTAGGAACCCCTTTCCAATGGGGAAGCATGGAACCCGCCAGATTAGGACTGTCAAACAGCAGGCAGATCGGGATTGCAGATATGAGCAGTAAGGAAACCAGATTGATAAGGAATAGAATCCATTTTTTGAACATGGCTTGAATCCTTTCTTTAAGAACCTATCGGGAATACAACATCAGCGGACACGGACTATAACATCATAACAACCGAATAGAAAAGTAAAATCCCTGTTATGCCCAATGAAACTATCCGCAGAAAGAGCGCTGAGGAAGCCATCAAAGGTTTTGCTTCGCGCTTCCCATTTGCATATGGAGGGGAAAGGAGCCTGCGGACAGGACGAAGAATTGGGACAGAAAATACAACAGCAGCCGCAAGAGGCAGCCAATAAGAACTGATGGTATAGTTAATAACCGTTCCGGTAAGCGGCGCGCCAATTCCCACCAGAATTCCAGCATATTGGAAAAATTGGGGAGCATTGCAGGTAAAAAGCAAAAAGGATGGCAGCAAAACCGCTAAAGTCAGGATACGCCGGAAAAAGACAGGGATTTTTTGCAGGAATTTTGTAAATACAAGCTCCTCGCAAACAGTAATTACACCCAACACCAAACCCCAGAGGATACCATTTAAATTAACAGAATACCACATTCCAACCAAAACAGAAGAAGCAATTAAATGAACGGCGGCTGTGGCAAACCCGTTTTTATCGGCGGAAAGCTGTATGGTAACATAACGCCGTATAAAGGAAGTGACAGTCCCATTAAAACGTTTCCAGAAAGATGAAACACTTTCTGAAATCAGAGGGTAATCATAACCGGAAGAATACCGGAACCCCAGCATAATCCCTAATCCTTCTGCCATATCCCCATAAGAAGAAAAGGCATAATAATAGCTTAATGCAGTACATCCCGCCATTATCCAGACGGAAATAACCGATAGCTCCCCAACAGGGACACGGTAGAGCGCTTCTGTCACCTCGCACAGACCCTCCATAATAAGGGCCTGCTTACTAAATCCAAATACAAAAAGGTTAAAGCCCCTTGAGAGCTGATCCAAATGAAAGGAAATATCTTTTACCTGGGCCAAGTAAGAATTATACTCCAGCATCGGCCCGGCGGGAATCCTCGGAAACATAATGCAATATAATGAAAACCGGATATAATTTTTTTCATATACTGCGTCGCCTTTGTAAACGTCAACCAGATATCCCAGCGCTGAAAACAAATAGACGTACATTCCCATAGGGACAATATTAAACGCTGAGTTGGAACCAGATCCAGTTATTATCCCTATTCCGAAGTTTTTAATTAATCCAGCCGCCAATACAATTCGGCGGTATTTATTGTTGTCGTCAAAAATCTGCATCAGGCGGGACAGGAAATAATCAATTGTCACTGAAGCCATCATAAAGCCAAAATAAAACAGTCCCATCTGCCCATAATAAAGAAGGGATAACAGATAGAGGGACAACATTTTCCACCGCCGAGGTGTAAGGGCATAAAACAGCATCCCGATAGGCAGAAATAAAAATAAAAACCATAAACTGAAAAAACGCATTATGCCCCTCCTTAGATACCTATAAAATTCCTGGTGAGGTTTCTTTTTTTACCTGCGAGATAATTTCTTCGTATTCCTGCCGCGACATGGACGAATTGACAACGTCCAACAAGGCATTGGCGCTTAAATAAGGGGGAAGCCCTAACCGTGACATGATTTCCCTGCGGAATTCGCTGCTGTTTTCACTTCCTGCCAGCCCGTCCTGAAAAAAATCTGCCTTGGTGACAGCTTTTTCCCTGGGCTTCTCTGTTTCCCCCGATATAGGGACTCCTGCCCGTTTTAAAGCATCCAGCAATACCTGGGTTGGCATCCCTTCTACCCCTAACGTTCCGGCTTTTGACGGCTGGGACTTTCTTTTTTCTTTCCCCAAAATTTCCGGGATGTATGCCTGATACAGTTTTGTTCTGTCCTGCGGAGAAATTGCAGACTGGATATACCGCCGGATTCGGAATCCGGCAGAATCAGAATCAGTTAAAATAATAATTCCTTTTCGGTGCGCCATAGCGCGAATTAATGCTAATTTTTCCTTATCCTTAAATATACGGAATCCGTTTGTTTCTAAAATTAGGCCGTCTATCAGAGAGCGGAGACGTATTTTATCATATCGTCCTTCTACTATAATGGCTTGCTGTAAAACAATCAACTGTTTTTCCTTCCTTTTGTAACATGAGTTCTATAAAAGGTTTTCCCTTAATTTATAGGATTATCAGTCTTAGAGCCTGTTTAGGATCTCAACGTGTGCGGATTAGCGAGCGGACTTTTTGCC
>CAOJXI010000123.1 GCA_948465665.1 uncultured Clostridia bacterium
GGGGTATTTCGCGCCTGCGGGCGCGACCAGGGGGCTTTTGAGGAAAGCCCCCTGGACCCGAAACCTTTTTAATCCGCCCCTGCTTGTACTCATCTTAGCTTTCTCCCGCAAATGAGCTTTATCTAACTTACAAAATATGACTATTTTCATACCTTTTGGCACGATATAGAAAGGTAGAAAGCGGCATCCCACATTCATGCGCAGCCGCCGTACCCGAAATAATTCCGCTTTTCCATTTTTTATAAACATAAGGGTAATTCTGGGGAAGCGGCTTAGGCGGCCTTCCAAACCGAACCCCTCGTTCTCTTGCTGCCTTTATCCCCTGGGTCTGCCGCTCACGGATATTTTCCCGTTCGCTTTGAGCCACAAAGGACAAAACCTGTAAAACAAGATCTGCAATAAAGGTTCCCATCAGGTCTTTGCCCCTGCGCGTATCCAATAATGGCATATCAATGACGCATATGTCTATTCCGATTACCTGCGTCAAGAACTGCCATTGTCTTTGGATTTCCGTGTAATTACGGCCAAGGCGGTCTATGCTTAATATATATAGTGTGTCCCCTGGTTTAAGCTGCTTGAGCAGCAGATTATATTGCGGACGGTCGAAATCCTTTCCTGAACGCTTATCCATAAAAATATTTTTTTGCGGAACTGCTTTCGCACGCAAGGCTATCTGCTGTCGTTCTTCATTCTGATCTGCACTGGATATTCGGATATATCCATAGGTATTTCCTTGCATCTGCATTAATGTCCCCCCGAATGGTCAGTTTTTGACCCTTTTCCTTGAGCCTTTACGATGAGGGACATGGCCTCATGCCGTCCGTTTTTCGTCTATAGAAATCCTCAATAAAATTGTCCACCTCAAGGATTGCTATAGGGCTTTTTCGCTTCCTTGCATCAGGAAAATGGATGGGAAACCTCCTTCAAAAACGCATTTGGATATAAAGTTGTTTTATTTTTTATGTAAGGTCAAAAATTTTTCCTTTGCTGGCTGTAGTCCTTTCTATTCCTCCACTGACTGTAAATATGGTAAGGGCCCCCATTATTATGGAGGCCCTTTTTAATTCCTTTGTATTTTCGCTGATTTGGCATGTCAGAAAAATCAGCTGGAATGTCTTATTAGAACCCCTTTTCTCTTTGCTTTTACTTATATGGCGGCCCCTTTCACAAGCCAAAGAACCACAAAACACAGGATCGCCTGTATTGCTGCAAACCGGTAAACGGTCTGTGGATTAGACCAATCTTTATTTTTCCTTACATGGTCATGAATGGGGGTACGGATATTCTTCAAGATAGAGATTTTCAAAAACCGCTTCAGGGAAATTTTAATAAGGCCCGCTCCCCCATCTATAATGGTGACAACTGCAAGGGGAATATATAGAAATGGGTCTTTGCTTTTCAAAGCAGTTATGGCAATAAACAGGCCCAGCGCCCTAGAACCTGCGTCGCCCATCATTAAGGAACTGGGAGACGTATTATACCATAAATACGCCAGAACGGAGGACATTAAAAAGAGAATCGTACTGCACCATTCAGAGCTGACGCCAATTTGGGATTCCAGAAGGTAAAAGGTTCCCAGCGTTATAAGGGAGAGGGTGCCCAAAAGGCCGTCTACACCATCAGTACAGTTGGTAACGTTAATTGCACTCCAAAGCAGGATTACCCCAAGCGTCCCAAACAACCAGATAGGGACTTCCCAGATCCTCCCTAAAAGGACAAAGCGAACTTCCGTACCATTAAAGTTAATATAGGTAATTACAACCAATACTGAAATTATCAGATCCAGAAAACCCTTTTTATATTCCCCCCATGGTATGGCCGCACAATCGTCTAAAAAACCTGTCATCATAGAAGCGCAGGTTAAAAGCAGGTACAATCCTATCTCAAGAGAAAAAGGCAGAAACAGAAGGGAAGCAATCGAAAAGGCAAGGATAAAAAGGAATCCTGCCCCGCGTGGCTTTCCAGCAGAAAGCTGTCCTTGCACAGCATATTCCCTTCCCATATCGTGGGGGAGCTTTTGCGCTCCAAACTGTACTGCAAGGCAGGTAAATACAAATGAAGCCAGTACACCAAGAAGTACAACATTAGATGAATGTCCAAGGAAAGGCACAAGCATTTTATTCGTCCTTTCATTTGCGAATGTCAATGGGTAATGTGTTTAACTTTGTCAAGCGGAAATACAGTGCTTTCTGCTAAATTTTCCGAATCCGTGGGATAACTGTCACCAAAATTGCCCAAATCGCAAGATAGATAGCCAGAAGGTCCGGCGTAATATTGGCAAAGGCCCCTGTAAATACAAAAAAGGCCAAAACAGCATATCCCAGGAATACCCCAATAAATTGAATCATCGTAGCCAGCACCACAGCGGTACGAACCGAATAGGCTGCACATACAGCATGAACCATAGCAGGGGCAGCCCCCATATGGGCAGCGGCAGCCCTGGCCTGTTTTCTAGGCTGGCAGTAAAGCGACAAAGCCTCTTGGGTTTGGGCAGGGATAATACGGATATCTTCCATTGGAAATTCGTATAGCCTACAAATCTTTTCAGCGGTTACATTTGGATCGTTGACACTTACGGAAATGGCAATATTTTGTTCCATAAGGTTTTGGAGCATTTCGGCAGCATTTTCATTGACCGAATACCCCAGAACAAACATAGCCGACAGTTCGCCGGAGTTGGAAAGGTAAAGGATATCCCTGTGGTCGCGGCAGTATTTCGCTTCAAAGTCCTTAGAGGGGGTATCTACCCCATAATGCTGCATCAAAGCCCGGTTCCCAATCAGAACACGCTTTTTATTGACCCAGGCGGAAAGTCCCATCCCATCCTCATAGAGAATATTTTCTACGGGGCGCAGAAGGCTTTTCTGCCCCTGAATGATGTTGCTGAAAATGCCTGTCAGAGTAGACTTGGTAGAACAGATAAGGCTGGCAGCGTCTAAAAGCGCTTCGTCAATGCGCTTTTCTGCAAAGGGCTTGACTGTAAAAAGGGTAACGTCTTTCGGAGAAAAAAGATCGGTTGCGTCCAAAACCACAGCGGCAACATCTGAAAAGTCGTCAGCAGTCTGATAACCTGCCAGCATGGAACCTTCGTTGTGAAGCTGCCGGGACATTCTTCCCAAAGGCATATTAGCAGCAATAGACGCAGTAAGCGGGGAACACACGGCAGTCAGCGCTGCAAAAGAAGTCAAAGCCCCAAATGCGCTTCTGGGGTCAGAGAGGAAATATCCTCCTACGGAAACAATAAGGGAAGCAACTAGACAGATAGGGGCTAAAATTCGGGAGATATTTTCACTGAAATCATTTTCATAGGCAGTTTCATCATAGTTTACAAGGGTTTCCGCCTTAACGCTTATGGCAACGGAAGGATCTTCAATATCAAGCCCCCTGGTCAGTTCCCTTGCCAAATCAGCGTTTTCAACCTTTAAAATGGCGTATTTATCTCCTGTGCTATATACAATCCTGCCTCCTCGGTCCATCCGGTTAATGCACATAAAACGCCCTACATTGCTCAGCGTAAGGGCTAGGGCAGGAATAAAGCAGTACAAATGGACATCCCCATCCATAACATGCTCCGGCATAATGGTCAGGACTGCACATTGGACAACCGATGCAACAACGGAAAGCGCAGTAAGGCTGTCGTTGTCAGGCTTGAGGGTAAACAGGGAAAGCAGCCCTCCCCCTACAATATTGGCATTTACCAGGGCAGTTGTCAGAAGCAGCCCAAAAGTAATGGCAATGTAGGTAAGGGGATGGAATTCCGGCCACATGAATTTCGGCATTGACGGGACAAGATGAACTTTGCTCATATGGAACCAGAACAACAAAATAAAAATAACAGATGAAATCCCCAGCCGGATAAGGGTTCCCCTGCGGGATTGTTCAATCCTGTCCCGCATATCGTTTTCATCAGGTTCCGGGCCGAAATTATCCCTCAAACGTCCGGTACGGGAAAGCCGCCTTTCAGGTTCTTCCTCCTGGCTGCGTTCCTGCTCCTGGTCTATGTCAAATTCCTTTTTAGCAAAAAAGGCATTGACTTTACTTTTACGCCTGGAATGGAGCTGCTGTTCTTCCTCTGGGTCAATCGTGGGGGCAGCGGAAGGTTCCTCTGAAACATCTTCCTCTTCCATGCTGTCAAAAATGTTCTTGTTCATGTCCCCAAACAAGGAATGGCGGCGTGGCTGGGGAGCGGTTTCCAGGGGCTGGGGCTGTGCTTTGTCGCGTGCCTGCACTGGTTCTACAGGCCCATCCTGTACGGAGATGTCTCTTTCTGGATAGACTGCCGTCTTCCTGCGTTCCTCCCGCTGGGGAATGGGGTCGTTGATCCCCGGCATAAACTCTTCCTCTGCAATATCCGGTTCAGTTTCCTGTGGCGGGGATGTACGCTGTGCCCTGGCTGGAAGCTGGGAGGGTTCTTCTAAATCTGGTATGCTTAAATGGAATTGGCGGGTTTTGCGGGATACTGGTTCCCCGCCTTCCATACTTTGGGTAGCAGGGCGGGCGGGAGCTTCATCCTCCACATAAACAGGCTGCTGCCTCTGTACAGGAGCAGAGCTGCGGGAATGATACTCTGGTACGGCAGGGGGTGAGGGGCGGCGATCCGCATAAATGGAAGGTTCTACCCTGGGAGCGGGTTCCTCATCCTCCCATAAAGGCTCCCTCTGCTGTTCTGCCTGACGGGGCGGCTGCCGGTAAACAGGCGGTTCTTGTACTGGGGGCGCCTGTCTGACGGGAGGGGGGGATTCCTCCTTTTCCTCTGCGTCAAAGTCGTATAATTCCGGCTTTTTCTTCTTAACCGCCACGGATTGCCACAAAGCGTCCCATTGCTGCTCTTGTACAGCCCGTCCCCCGCGCCCGCCCTGTGAGGCAGGAAGCGATTGCTGGGCCAGTTGTCGGCTGATACGTTCGGTTTTCCTTTGATCTGGTGGAGAAGAAAGATCCTGCTTTGGTGAAGGCTCTCCCCCCCACCCAAATTCTGCTGAACCTGCTGTTGGGGGTGCCGTTGGCCTTCTGTCCGCAGCATCCTTGTACAAAGTTTCACGGCTCCTGCTGAATTCCAAAACATTGGATAGTTCTTCTGCATCTGGCTCAAGTGTGTCTGGGGGTAATTCCCTTCCGTCCCGGCTTGGATTGTTTCCAGCGGCAACTTTCTTTTTCTTTATTTCCGAAAGGATGTCGTCCAATTCATCGTGATTGCTCATCGGTTATTTGACTGCCTCCTTCTTCCCTGTTTCTGTTCTTCCATTATATAGTTTATCTGCGTGCAGCCGCTATGCCCGCTCTCTGCCGGGCAACTTCATACATTAAAATACCTGCCGCTACCGATGCGTTCAGGGAGTTCACCTTTCCTTTCATCGGCATCGACACAATATAATCGCTGTTTTCCTTTATCAGCCGGCTTATGCCCTTGCCCTCAGAACCTATTACCAAGGCTAACGCGCCAGTATAATCTACTTCACACCAGTTTTCCCCGCCCATGTCGGCGGCATAAATCCAAACTCCCTGTTCCTTCAGGTTTTGGATTGTAGCAGTAAGGTTGGATGCCCGCACCACAGGCAGGTATTCCGCCGCCCCTGCTGAAGCCTTATATACTGCCGGGGTTAAACCTGCGGAACGTCTTTTAGGAATGATTATCCCATGGGCTCCTGCGGCTTCTGCCGTCCGAATGACCGCGCCCAAATTATGGGGGTCTTCCAATTCGTCACATATAATGAAGAAGGGTTTTTCCCCCTTCTCCCGGGCAAGCTGGAATATATCCTCTATTTCCGCATATCCATGGGCTGATGCAATTGCTGCAACGCCCTGATGGGAACTTCCCCCGCCTAATGCGTCCAGCTTTGCCATACTGACTTCTTTCAGCGGGATACCCCTGTCTTTCGCCATCGCAATAATTTGAAGGATAGAGCCTTTCCGCTCACCCTTTGCAATATTTACGCTCTCCAGGGAACGCCCGTTTTTTAACGCTTCTAAAACTGCGTTGCGGCCTGCTATAATTTCCGATTCTATGATACCGGTGTTTTCTGTGCCTTCTTCCATATCTTTATGATACAAAGTTCTCTGCTTGTCCTTCAATCATCTGTCCTCCCCTATTCCGCTGCGCACCTGTATAAAGCAGCCTTTTAGGCTGCCGCCGCGAAAACAATGCAAAATCCATTGTTTAAAACAGAAACAACACGGCGGGACTTATTTCCTATTTATTATAACATGAAGCTGGTTAAAATGGAATTCTTGAAACCCTATTTTTGTGAAAATACGTTTTGAGGAATATTTGGCCCAAAGAACCAGCCCCGTGGTTATAGCCCATGACGCGCTCTATTATATCATAAACTGAACGGTTTTAAAACAACTTATCAGAATTTCATGGAAATAAAATGCAGGTGCTTCCAAATTGAACTAAAACATATACCACTATAATCCGCCAAATATGGGAAATTTATACAATGCAATTTATTTTGCAGGATGAAATACAACATCCTGCAAAATTCAAGGCTTTCATCTACAACGTTTGGGTAGTATACAGCCAGTATAAATTTAAATTTTTCGGTTTAAACCTTCTTTTGGGTGGAAAACTCCGTGGAAAATGTGGAAACTACACCGTGAAAATTTTGCACCGTTAAAAGTTTAAAGACTCATTATGGGAAATGACACCTAATTTAAGGCTAATTTGTCGAAGCTTTTTCCTCCAGGGAGGGATTACGGGTAGTAAGATACCATATAGCACGTTCTATGGAGTTGACAACATTAGGTTCTGGGTCTCCTTTTCCCGCATTGCGGTAATCGTACAATTTGCAGAAAGAACTCACGTCCTCTTTCAAACTGTCCAGGTAATTTTTAGTAAGCGATGTTGTTACGCTTAAAAAATCCGGGAGGGATTTTGGAGACATTTTCGCTTGTGCACGATCTGCCAAAAGAGTGTAATGTTCCAAACAGAGAACTGGCTGTTTTGCATAAAGCTGCCGGAAGGATTCCTCCCTTTCCCATAGGTTCAGGGTTGTGTCTACCATTCGGGACAGTGCCCATTGGATTTTATCGCAAACATAACAGGTTTTTGTCATTGCCTTTGCACGCTCAATTCTTCCATCAGCTTTTTTGAAAAGGCCCTGTTTGACTTGGGCGTGTTTCTGCTCAAAAATATCCTTTTTGATATAATCTAAATGGCTTTCCAACATTAGCGCAATGGAAAGGCGGTTGCGGGAGTGGAGCATCATGTCAAAGTGGCTGGCACAGAAACCGGCCTTGTTGGTTTCCTCGCGAATGTCGGGTTCCATCATGGCGGCACCCATAATATATTCAATACAACGTTTTTCCAGCGTATCGCGGAGCCTGCAAATGGGACAGCCGTCCATCGGTTCAAAAACTTCGCTGACAGGGATGGTGTAAATGGAATCTTTCATAAAAGTTCAGCCTCCTTTTCTATTCCCATATTATAACATAGCGGGCAATACATTTACACCTTCAGAATAAAGAAAAACTGTAAGCCGGTTTTTGTAGTCCCTTGCCGAGTTACCGGGGATATGTTATGATAACAAGAGTTCGGTAAAGCAAAGTGGCGGGAGTAAGCTCAGATGAGTACAAGCTAAGGCGGATTAAAAAGGTTTCGGGTCCTGGGGGCTTTCCTAAAAAGCCCCCTGGTCGCGCCCGCAGGCGCGAAATACCCCAGCAGGCTTAAAGCAA
>CAOJXI010000124.1 GCA_948465665.1 uncultured Clostridia bacterium
CTTAGGTACGCCATCATGGCAAACCGTTGGTTTGCTGGATGGCTGCAAGAGGAAGAAAGCCCGCCATAATGGGGCTGCCCCAACGGAGCTGATTCCAATCCCAATCTTATACCTCCCACGAAGCAATTCCAGCGGGCTTTTGATTTTAAATACTGACGAAATGGTTAGGTTTTACCTTTTAGGCAAGGTTTCTGTTATCTTTCAGCCTGCTGGGGTATTTCGCGCCTGCGGGCGCGACCAGGGGGCTTTTGAGGAAAGCCCCCTGGACCCGAAACCTTTTTAATCCGCCTTGGCTTGTACTCATTTTAGCTTACTCTCGCCACTTTGCTTTATCTAACTCACATTAGAAACAGCGAAGCTGGAGACATCACAATTGTCTCCAGCTTTGTTTAACATATGCCCAATAATCTTTTAATCTCCCATTTTCTGGGTAGCAACTGCCAATTTCAGAGCAGCAGCCCTATCAATCTTTTCCCATTGGACATCCAAATCCTCCCTGCCCATATGGCCGTAAGCGGCGAGCTGGCGGTAAATAGGACGGCGCAGCCCCAGTTCCCGAATAATAGCGGCAGGGCGCAGATCAAACACCTGTTCAACAGCTTTTTCAATCAAAGCCTCATCAATCACCCCTGTACCAAAGGTATTGACGTTAATCGAAACAGGATGGGCGACTCCAATCGCATAAGCAAGCTGGATTTCACAGCGGGAAGCCAAACCGGCAGCAACGATATTTTTTGCCACATAGCGGGCAGCATAAGCGGCGGAACGGTCAACTTTCGTTGGGTCTTTTCCAGAGAAGCATCCGCCGCCATGTCTGCCGACCCCGCCGTATGTATCAACAATAATTTTCCTTCCGGTCAAGCCGCTGTCCCCCTGGGGACCGCCGATAACAAAACGCCCTGTAGGATTGATAAAGAATTTGGTTTTATCATCCAGCAGTTCTCCAGGGACAATCACCCGGACTACTTCCCGGAGGATATCCTCCCGAAGCTGTTCCATGGAAACTTCCGGGTCATGCTGGCTGGAAACAACAATAGTATCTGCCCGAACGGGTTTGTGGTTTTCATCATATTCTACTGTTACCTGTGTTTTTCCATCTGGACGCAGGTAGGAAAGTTTGCCTTCTTTGCGAACCTTGGTCAACTGGAAAGCCAGCTTGTGGGCAAGTGAAATGGTCAAAGGCATCAGTTCTGGCGTTTCGTCGCAGGCATAGCCGAACATCATGCCCTGATCCCCTGCCCCGTTCTGTTCTTCTACTGCCTGCTCCCCGCTCTTGCGTTCCAGGGAGTTGTCAACCCCTAATGCAATATCAGAGGATTGCTCATCCAATGAGGTAATAATAGAGCAGGTATCGCAGTCGAAGCCGTATTTTGCCCGATCATAACCAATAGAACGGATAACATCCCGCGCAATATGTGGGATATCCACATAACATTTCGTGCTGATTTCTCCCATAACCAGAACCATTCCTGTTGTAGTAGCACATTCGCAGGCAACGCGGGCATTAGGATCCTGGCTGATAATCGCATCAAGTACCGCATCGGAAATCTGGTCACAGATTTTATCAGGATGCCCTTCTGTTACAGATTCAGATGTAAAAAAGTAGTGCGCCATAAATTAATTCCTCCTAGAATATCATAACCATACCCAGCGCGGACAGTGCGCATGAAAAAAGCACCCGTCCGATACAGACGAGTGCAGATATTCTTTCCCCATCTCTCGGATATTAACCGCAGGATTTGGCACCTTGAAAAAATCAGGTTGCCGGGCTTCACAGGGCCTGTCCCTCTGCCACTCTTGATAAGGTTATATTTAATTTTAAGTTTATTATACGGCATTGGAGTTTCTTTGTCAATATGTTTTGAAAAACTCTTTTTCTCTATATCTCCCTCAAATAAAATTCCCGGTTTCCTTTTGATACATGTCAATAATATAGTCGGGGCCTTCCGTCCATAATCCTGTTTTGATGTCGCATAACAACTGATAAGTTTTAGATTTTGTAGATTTATCCAGAATCTCATCGCTTGTTAAATCAGGTTTATCATACCGAATGGTTTCTACTACCATTGCTACCAGATTATTGATACAATACCATTTTCCATATTTATCTATTGTCACACTTGCTCACTTCCTTGAAATGTTATTCTCTCCAAAGACTGCCTGCTCTTAAAAGTTATCTGATTTCTTAAAAGCTCTGGATAAAGATTATTGATTGCTGTATGGACTGCGTTTTCTGAACCTACTGCTCCATACGCCCCAACAAGGTAGGCATTAATAACCATAGTTGTATTTTCATCTGCTATTTTTCCAACCAAAACATCATACTCTTTATATGGTTCTGCTAAATTTCTAAATCTTTTTGATCTAAAACCCACTACGCAGTTTAACCAATCTTCATTCGTTGTATTGAATTCATACACCTTCAAACCACTTAGATTTGATATGTTATATATATATTCAGTATTCCATGGGAAAATCCATGTATTCTTGCCACTCTCTTAGCAAATTTGACCGCCTGTTTTCTGTCTGTGGTTGTATAAAAACCAACTCCAAAGTCCTTTCCAACTGCACATCTGCTTAAATCAGGAATTTTTACTTCCGTATAACTTCCATGATAAATGATTGTGTTTTTAATATCCCGAATCAAATTTCTCTCCTCTTTTTATTTTTGAATCAATATCCTTTACAATATATTCAGTGCCTGAAAGATGCAGATAATCATAACATTCGCTGATATATTTGAATATATTATGCTTGCTGAATCTTTCAGACGCCTCCGTTGGACTTATTTTTTTTAATCTCATATATTCCATTAAGCAGTCGTTTTGAAGAAAGACAATATCTAAATTTTCTTTCCAGCCATACATAAGATTCCCCCTCTTACAGCAGTGCCGAAATCGCATACACTGCCAGAAAGCCTCCTGCCATAATACAGGCGGCTGACAATATAAAATCCTTTCTTTTCTTACTGAAAATAAGATACACCCCATAGCTGGCAAAGGCAAATCCAATGATTAACTGGATTAAAGGTGACATTATATATTCTCCCCCTTAACAATCTATCTCAAAAACCAAATCCATATCCAATATTTTTCCATAGTCATTCATTTTAACGGGAATATATCCCGCATAGCGGTAGCCCTTCAACGCATATTCATCTATAATCCTTTGGTGTTCTTCCGATTTAGCACCAACAAATTTGCCTATATGCACTGTAACATATTCATATTTTTTCATTAACAGCACTCTCCGTTGAATTATTTAATCTGAGTATACCACAAACAAAAGCCCTGTTCAAGCATTGACGGCGGCGTTTTCAGATAATACAGCAGCAAGTCAAAGGACAGACAACAAGCCTTTGAATCGGCCATTTACAGTATTTACATTTTATGCTATAATGGGGCCAACAACGGAGAAAATGGAGTGAAAAAACATGGATAACCAAAAACTAGCGGAGCTGTTATTTCCGAACATTACCTCTGCCCCAGAGGACATAGAAGCCCGTTACCCCCGCCGCGAGCTGCCGGAGGGGGCAAAAGTCACCCGTATTGCTCCCAGCCCTACTGGATTTATGCACCTTGGAAATCTTTACGGCGCGTTGGTGGATGAACGCCTGGCACATCAGTCCGGCGGAATTTTCTATCTGCGCATTGAGGACACGGACAAAAAGCGGGAGGTAGAAGGCGGGGTCAAAATGATTATAGACACCTTCCATTCTTTCGGCCTTTCCTTTGACGAAGGGGCAGCCTTGGACGGTGAAACCGGCAATTATGGCCCTTACCGCCAGTCCCAGCGGGCGGAAATTTACCAAACTTATGTGAAATCCCTGGTTCAGAGGGGGCTTGCCTATCCCTGCTTCTGCACCGAATCAGAATTGGAAGCGGCCCACAAAGAACAGGAACAGAAAAAAGAAAATTTCGGCTATTACGGGCATTATGCCGTATGGCGTGACCGCCCCATTGAGGATATTGAAGCGGAACTGGGAAAAGGCTCCCCCTATGTGGTACGTTTCCGTTCCGAGGGAAAGATTGAAAACAAAATCCGCCATGAAGACCTGGTAAAAGGCAAAATGGAAGTAACAGAAAACGATCAGGATATCGTTCTGTTAAAATCTGACGGAATTCCCACCTATCATTTTGCCCATGTGGTAGATGACCACCTTATGGGGACAAGCATAGTTGTCCGCGGCGAGGAATGGCTGGCTACTCTGCCGGTACATCTTCAGCTATTTCGTGCCATGGGCTGGAAAGCGCCTAAATACGCTCACACTGCCCAGCTTATGAAACTTGACCCAGAGACAGGCGGCAAACGCAAACTCAGCAAACGGAAAGACCCGGAGCTTGCGTTGAGCTACTACTACAAAGAAGGTTATTCTGTCCCAGCTGTAATGGAATACCTAATGACCCTGCTCAACTCCAACTTTGAAGAATGGCGGCGGGCAAATCCTGATGCGCCTATGAATGATTTCCCCTTCTCCACCAAAAAAATGAGCGCATCAGGGGCATTGTTTGACATTGACAAGCTAAACGATGTATCCAAAAATGTAATCTCACACATGATAGCAGAAGCAGTATATGAATCTATTGCCAAGTGGAGCGCAGACAATGACCCGGATTTCCACGCCTTGTTTACCCGCGACCCGGAGATGACCAAAGGCTATCTGGCTATTGGGCGGGGTGGTAAAAAACCAAGGAAAGACTTGGCTTTATGGTCAGATGCAAAACCATATATGGACTTTATGTTTGATGAACTTTTTACGCCGGATTACACTATGCCGGAGCGGGTTTCTTCTGAGGATGCAAAAGCAATCCTTACTGCATTCAAACCGCAGTTTGATGAAAATGACACTCCTGACAGCTTCTTTGAAAAAATGAAAGCCATCGCGGAACAAACAGGGTTTGCCAGCGATACCAAGGCTTATAAGGAACACCCGGAACAGTATAAAGGGCCTGTTGGGGATGTGTCTATGGTAATACGTATCGCAATAGCGGGAAGGCAAAATGCCCCTGATTTGCAGTCGGTTATGAAGCTGATGGGGAATAAAAAGGTACAAAGCCGGTTAGAACGCTGTATAGCAGCACTGTAACGGTAAACTGGGGTTATACAGCCCCTAAGAACCTGTTCAGAATCTCCCCGCGCACGTCTTGACGGTGGATTTTACGCCCTGACTGCGTTAAAAATCCTCTCGCCAATCCGCACACGTTGATATCCTAAACAGGCTCTAAAACAGATAAAAAACGGTCGGAAGCACTTCCGACCGTTTTTAAATTATTACCCAGCCACAGCGGGAATAGGGATAGCAGCGTTAGCCGCAGCCATTGTTATTTCCACAGCTACACCAGAAGCCCCTGCCGTCATTCCAGACAAAGCCGCCATCCCCATCATGGGATCAGAAGCGTATATCCCCAAATCAGCCATAATTTGATTCAGGTGTTCGTCGTTTTCCTGGGCGTAACCCGACCTTACCTGTGCCAGATAGCCAATGCTTTCATTGGAAATCTGGCGATCCTTTGCAAAACGTTCTTTTTTCTTTTTATTGAGTACCGCGTTGGTTTTTCTGGCCTCTTTGCGTTTCCGTTCCTTTATCTGGCGTTCTTTTTTGGCCTTTACTTCTGACATCTTCTGAAGGTCACGAACTTTAGACCCTGCCTGGTGGACTACCTTTTCCATCTGCTTGATAGCCTGCCGCAGCTTTTGTACATCCTTATCGTTTGTGGTAAAGGCTAACGCCATACGCAGCTGGCAAAGGGAATGTTTCGCGGAAAAGGCGGCGTTCTGTACCTGTGATACTGTTTTAGCCGAAGCAACATTCATTCCGGCGTGTCCGGGAGATGTGAGAAGGTTTTTGGTATTAATCGAATACCGGGATAAATCCTGGTCAAATATGCTTTTTTTGTTTTTTTCTTCTTCCGTGAGCCAGGGAAGAAGGTTCTTTTTTTCATCTTCTTTTGGAAGCAGGGGATTTTCAGGCTTTTCTTCTAATAAAGTCTGCCAAACTGCGGTTTGGTCTTTTGTGAGATAAACTCCCTGGTTAATCGTCTTTTCTGGAAGCCCGTTCTGGGCTCCTTCAGACAGTCCTTTCAAAGCCTGTTCTAAGCGGGAGACACAATCCGCATATTCCGCCGGGCCGGAACCCATTTTTTCCAAAAAGCTTGTTGACATATACAGGTACTGCCCCTTTCCTAAGAAAGACGCATAATTTTTCAGTGTAAAGTTGGAATCAAAATCTAAAATTCCAAAACCAATATTTTCATATTTGTCTGAAAGTTCGTTTAGGGTATCAATAGCCATCTGTTTCCAGTCTTTTGCCACGTCAACCTGGTCAAAACGCCCTGTTTGGGAAGTTTGGGCTGTTGTTTGCAAAGCCGCACCAGTCCCATTTTCTAAAGATTTTACAGGCGCGGCTGTCTGCGCTTTCATACAGTTCGTATAAAAGGATGGTTGATAGTTAGATTGGTTTGTCGTTTGATACCGATTAATCATAGTATCCTCTCCCTTTTTTGCCTCGAAAACCATATCGTCTATATTGTTAGTATAGCAATTTTCAGCTCAGTTGTATAGTTTTTTTGGAAAATTTTTTCGAGAGGGAGTATTTCGGGCATATGGGAGCGGCTGGGGGATTATGGACGGTAATCTTTCAGCATTACAACATACTGCCTGCTGTTTGAAATATCTGCTGAAAAAGTTTCACTCCAATTTACCCCTTCTTGGAAGCTCTCTAAATAATCCTTTACAATAATAGAGAATCCTGCTGTTTTTCCCTGTAAACCGTTCGCGGGAAAAAACGTCTTCCCCTCCAGGTTAGAAAAACGAAAAGACTGGATATCCGGCAGTTCCACAACTGCACCGGAAACAGGCGTCCCGTCCGGGAAAAGGACAGAAATTTCAATACAATCCTCTGCCTGGTTTGGTATTCCCTGCTCCCATATTATATGAAGGGCGTACCTCCAGCCTGTTTCCTTAAGATTCATCTCCACCAAAAGTGTTTCCTCTGAATTAGGATTTACCAGCACAAGTTCCGCCAAATTCTTTTCCGCCTCGCGGAAGGACAATACTACTGGCAAAAGCCCGCTTTCCATAGAAGTCCCCCTCAGATGTTCCGCTCCCTGAAGCCCGGATTCCCAATTAGAACGGGTATAGCAGTTTAAATTAGGGACAGGGTTTCCTTTTGAATCTGTGACATATAAATAATAAAGAGGCCCGTTTTTTCTTCCTGTTTCAGAATACCATTTAAAATCTTCCCTGACCTTTTTACTCCAAAGAGAAACAAGGTTCTGGGATTCCTGGGGCATATCAATCGTTTCCCCTGAAGCTGGCGCCATTGCCTGTCCGATTTCATCCGGCCCTGGATTCACCGTCTGCCCTCCCCCGCTGTTTGTCTCAGCAGGCGGGGAGGAAGGTATCGGTTCTTCGCTTTTCTGCACCTGGCAGCCCAAAAGGCAGACTGCAAAAAAAGCGCTAATAACAACAATGTACTTCATATAAATCCCCTCCTGGATAAATCTCTTTTTTATTTTCTGTCCATTTTGGGGAAAAATACGGAACTTCTTAAACAAATATGAGGGAATTTATATTAACGTGAGTTCGGCGGAAAACTTTATGGCTTTCTGCTTTCGGTACGCCATCATCCGCAAACCGTTGGTTTGCTGGATGGCTGAAAGCGAAAACTT
>CAOJXI010000125.1 GCA_948465665.1 uncultured Clostridia bacterium
TTTACCTTGGCTTTAAGCTTGCTGGGGTATTTCGCGCCTGCGGGCGCGACCAGGGCTGCCTGCCCTGGACCCGGCAGGGGGCTTTTGAGGAAAGCCCCCTTGACCCGAAACCTTTTTAATCCGCCTTAGCTTGTACTCATCTCAGGTTGTGCCCGCAACTAAACTTTTCCATCAAATTTGTGTTATTCTGGTAATTTCCTTATCAAAGAATTGAACCAGACTGTTTTTTGTGGTAAAATAGGATTAGGACGAAACAGAGCACTTCGTTTGGCGGAGTGTTCCATTTTTATTCAAAGGAGGTGCTGCGTTGTGTCACACTTGCTGCTTAAACGATATCCCAGCCTGTACGACCTGGTATATCTCAGCAGCTATCTATATGAAACAGAAGGCTTTTATAAATGTAAGTATAACTCGTCCATTCCTCCTTGGTCAGTAATGAGCAGGGCGTATATTTCAGCGCAGGACAGCGATTTTATATGGAGGCAGGGATTATCGCCAGCCACGCCAAAAACAGCAGACTGCCTGTTAATTACCACATGTTTTTCGGCAGGCCCCAACGATCCTTTGTTGTTATTATGTATCCGCAACCGCAGGCCCATGTCGAAATCCCCCTGGTATGCAGAACGCTTTATTCCCCGGAGCGAATTCATACGTAATGGGCAGTTTGCAGGAATCCCGGAGGGCGAATGGCTGCGGAAGTGGGCAATTATCCGCTTAGGCGAAACGCATGACTATTTTGGAGCGCTTGCCGAACTTCAAAAAATGACCCTTAATGACGAGCGGTGGTATTTTGGTAAGAAGGAAGATAAGCGCTACCCTATTCTTGGAAATTATCTAAGGTATGTATTTTATAAATTATGGATGGATCAGTATATCTGTTATAGTGCAGACAAGCAGATGGCTGCCTTTAATACCGGGCTTGTAAATAATAAATATGAATATATTTATGCAGTATTTGACCGGATGCCTCCCATTAATGGAAAGGTGTGGAATTTAAAGGGTTTTTGCATTGCTGGAGAACAGGGATTAGGAAAGGAATTCCTCCGGCAGTTTAATCCTGTTCCGCGGCCGGCGCGGTTTTTTACCCGGACGGCAGAATTGATTTATGAAATAAATTATGATCTTCCCTTGTCCACCCAGCTCCCCTTTATTGATTATAATCATATACTCCATGACAACCTGAGCCGGTTCCCACTCCCGTTTCTTCACAATATTTGTTTTGGCTATGATAAAATTCAAAAGCTGCTGTCACAAATTTCTTTGGAAAGCTCAAAAGCCTCTGGAGCGCCATTAGATGAATTATGGGAGAAAATAGACGGCTTGATGGACGATGAATTGTATCTGCGTATGAAGGGGCTGATAGAACGGGCGGTTCAAATGGCTATGCGCCGCGTCATGTGGAATTATAAAACAGCGATACCTGTTTATTTCCCTACACGTAATACAATTTCATGGCTGCTGCCTCTTGCACTGACTGCTGGAAGTAAAGCGGATGTTGCCTTAGTGGTGGAACGGTTCCCCAACGGAAACCTGGAGGGGCATACAGTATTGGATTTAGATATGGCATATACCGACGCCCGTCTTGTAAGCAAACCGGAAAGCGACTGGCTCTCTCCAGATATTATTCAGATGGGTATGGAAACGCGGCAGGTTATTGAAAAAAGCAAAAAGCAGGAGCAGCTCCCCCTTCATTTCCAAAAGGCTGCCGCTGATGTATATACGGAGGATATCCCCATTAAACCAGTTATTCCTGCTCCTGCTTCAAAAAAACCTTTAACTTCTTCCCCCCTTACAAAAGGAAAAGGCCATTCTCAGGAATCTGCTTCTAAAAATCCATTTAAAGCTAAAAAAACAAAATGCCTTTCACCTCAAACCGAACATTTAAAAAAATCTGCCGCTGAAAAAACGTTAAAAAAGGGAACGCAGCAGACAACCCAATCCAAAGAACCGCGCAGCGCCCTGGAAATCCTCTATTCCCAGGCTGGAAAGGATATAAGGACTACCGAGGAACTGATAGGACGGCATATTACTCTTTCCAGTGTATCCGTTATCAAAAACCGCAGAGGGTTACAGGGAATTTATCATGGGGTGGTTGTCACCATTCCCCAAAAGGCACTTTCTCAAAATATGTCCTTTTATACCGGAAAACCTATGAATGTAGTCATCACTGGGACAAACACCCAGAAAACACAATATACTGCTGCCCCGGTACATGGAGACGCGCCCTCTTTGAAACAGGAGAAAGCAACATGATTCTTATTCTGTCTCCGGCAAAAAATATGATAGGTGCAGCAGATATACCGAATTGGGATGTCCGTCCTTTATCCCAGCCTGTATTTCTTCAGGAAGCATCGTTTTTATCTAAAGAATTGAAACAGTTCAGCCCCTGGCAGTTAGAAACAATCTTAAAGGTGAATCCATCCCTTGCTTTGAAGGCTTTTGAACAGTATCAGAATTTCCGCGCCGAAAACGGAAACTTTCCCGCTCTGCTTTCCTACCATGGGCTGCAATACCAGCATCTTTCCCCTGGGGATTTTACCCCCGCAGATTGGGATATGGCACAGGAGCGGGTTCGGATTATCAGCGCTTTATACGGCGTGCTCCGGCCTTTGGATGCAGTCCTTCCCTACCGTTTGGAAATGCTTTGCCGACATTCCTTTGCCGGCAAACGGCTTTACCGCTTCTGGGGGGATCGCATATGGAAAAACCTTTCCCAAACGCATCCTGATGAACCGATTATAAATCTCGCTTCACAGGAATACGCAAAGGCGGTCATTCCCTATGCAGCCGGAAAAATGATAACCTGCGATTTTCTTATCCCCAAACATGGGCGGCTCGTTTGTATTGCAACCGCTGCGAAAATGGCGCGGGGGCAGATGGCGCGCATGGTTGTAAAAAAGCGTCTGAACCATCCAGAAGAACTACAGGCTTTTCAGTGGGGCGGGTTTACATTCCAGCCGCGCCTTTCTTCGGAATATCATTATACCTTTGCAGCAGTGGAATGACAGAACCCCGGAAGGAGTTTAAATGATTATGGATATCCTTGAAAAAATAAATAAGGCAAATGCCGCTGACGCCCTATCCGCAGAAGGAAAGCTCAGAATCATACAGGAAATTGTCCCCGGCAAACAAATTACCATGGCTCATATTATTGCGGGGCCGGATGGATGTATTTATCAGAAATTGGGCCTGAACCCCAAAATTGATTATGCCAAGGCTGCAATCGGGATTGTCACCCTCAGCCCCAGCGAATCCGCAATTATTGCAGGGGATATTGCCATTAAAACCTCTGGCGTGGATCTGGGCTTTGTAGACCGGTTTAGTGGTTCGCTGATTGTAACCGGGAGTTTTTCGCAGGTAGACGCTGCCATGAAAGCAATCCTCTCTTATTTTCGGGAAACAATGGGCTTTGCAGTCTGTGAAATCACCAGAACCTAGTGCTCCATCCGGCCAGAAATCGAATCCTGCTTTGGGCTGGATTTCCGCAGGGCTGCGTTATCGTCCTTGACGGGCGGCAGCCCGCCTGCGTCCGATGCCTTGCCCTGTAAAAATTCAGCTCCAAATCATACTCCGATTTCTAACCGGATGGAGCACTAGCCTTGGCTTGCGGGCGTAGCCTGAGATGAGTATAACCAAAAGGAAGCCGCAAAATGAAAAAAATTATCCTAATCGGCCGCAGTGAGTGCGGTAAGACCACCCTGACGCAAGCCCTGAAGGGCGACACCATTCATTATCATAAAACCCAATATGTCAACCATTACGACGTTATCATTGACACGCCGGGAGAATACATCCAAACCAAAAATCTAGGCGGCGCAATCGCCATGTACTCTTTTGAGGCGGATGTAGTAGGTCTCTTACTTAGTGCAACTGAACCCTTTTCCCTTTATCCTCCATGTGTTACTGCACAGGCTAACCGTGAGGTAATCGGGATTGTTACACAGATAGACCATCCCGGCGCAGACCCGGAACAGGCTGAACGCTGGCTTCGGCTGGCGGGTTGTGAAACAGTCTTTCATGTTAGTTCCTATACAGGGGAAGGAATTTGGAAAATTTTAGAATATCTTAGGGAGGACGGCGAGATTCTTCCTTGGGAGACTCAGGAGAGTATAAAAAAACATAAAGGAGGGGCATTGTTATGAACCAGCTTCTATGGGAAAAGATTCAGGAAAGCCGGTATATTGTTTTTTTTGGAGGGGCGGGCGTGTCTACGGAAAGCGGCGTTCCTGACTTCCGAAGTGCAGATGGGATTTATCATCAAAAATACGCATACCCTCCAGAAGTCATACTCAGCCATAGTTTTTTCAATCACAGTACAGAAGAGTTCTACCGTTTTTACCGTGATAAAATGCTTTATACTGAGGCAAAACCCAACCCAGCACATAAGGCTTTGGCAAAACTGGAAGAAATGGGAAAATTAAAAGCAGTGATTACCCAAAATATTGACGGCCTGCATCAAGAAGCAGGCAGCAGATGTGTTTTGGAACTTCATGGTTCCGTCCATCGCAATCACTGCCAAGGCTGTGGAAAATTTTATGGTTTAGACAGCATCCTTGCCTCAAAAGGGGTACCCAGATGTACTTGCGGAGGAGTTATTAAACCAGATGTTGTGCTGTATGAAGAATCTCTGGACGATAAAGTAATCCATCAGGCAGTACGGCATATTCAAAAGGCTGATTTGCTGATTATTGGAGGAACATCTTTAAGTGTCTACCCTGCCGCTGGCTTTATTCAGTATTTAAGGAATGGAAAGATGGTGGTTATCAACAGGGATCCGACCTCTGCTGACAGCCGGGCAGATTTGGTTCTGCGGGAACCCATTGGACAAGTCCTTTCCATGGAAGAACAAATATAAAGGAGGAACGTATTATGTCTGTTGGCCTAAATACACGTTATATTGCCCATCGTTTTCTCAAAGAGCACGTTCAGCCGGGTGCGTTCTGCATTGATGCCACTGCCGGACGTGGGAGGGATACGCTCCTTCTCTGCCAACTGGCTGGTGAAACAGGAAAGGTACTGGCCTTTGACATCCAAATAGATGCAGTCGTCAGTACCAGGAAACTTTTAGAAGAAAACAGCGTGCCTACCAAGTCGTATGTATTTTTGGAAAGCCATACTAATATGGATTTGTACGCCGAACCCCAAACGGTAGATGCTATCGTTTTCAATTTCGGCTGGCTACCCGGTGGGGATCATACGTTCCATACTGAAACCCAAACCAGCCTGGATGCCATTCAAAAGGGGTTAAACCTGCTGAAGCCCGGCGGAATTATGAGTTTAAGTCTATATTATGGAAAAGAAACCGGATTTGCAGAGACAGACGCTATCCTAAAGTATCTGGAAACAGTTGATCATCAGGAATATACAGTTGTCACCAGTTCCTTTACAAATCGTCCTAACTGCCCCCCTATTGCGGTATGTATTTTTCGGGACATCATCACACCTAGGGAGGAGAATTATATTTGAAACCATCCGCACAGAATGACGACGCTTTAGGGCGGCTTCTGTCATACCTTCTGCGGCATCATCCGGAGGATGCTGGCATACAGCTTGATTCCCATGGCTGGGCAGATGTGGACGCATTAATCCACGGGGTTAGTACAATGGGCAGGTATCTTTCCCGCGCTGACCTGGAACGGATTGTCCGGGAAAATAAAAAACGGCGGTATTCTTTCAGCCCGGACGGGAAACGGATACGGGCAAACCAGGGGCATTCCATCCCGGTAGATTTGGAACTGCTCCCGGAAATCCCCCCTGATCCCCTTTATCATGGAACCGCCTCCCGCTTCTGGGAAAGCATCCAAAAACAGGGGCTTTTGAAACAGTCCAGGCAGTATGTCCACTTGTCCTCTGACCGCAAAACAGCTTTGGACGTTGGAATAAGGCATGGCATCCCTATTATCCTGCGGATACATACGGGAAAAATGCTTAAAGATGGTTTTTCCTTTTACCTTTCAGAAAACGGCGTGTGGCTTTGCGAGTCTGTTCCCGCTGTATACTTGGAAAAGGAAAAAGATTTTTAGGGCAAAAGGGCGAAAATTCTATTTCTTTCCCTTGTAATTCCGCTGGAAAAGCTGTATACTGAATTACGTAATGCTATATCAAATCGGGGGTATTTCATGACAGGTGAAAAAAATGTGGTGATGATTTCGTTTGTAGGAGTCCTTGCCGTTCTGCTGGTAATAACCATCATCAGCATATTTATTTTAGGACACCAGGCCAATGAATTTCAGGATGAAATTTCGTCTGCCGTTTTACTTCGGGAGGAGCTTCAGGGCCAGCTTAACGACATAGAGGGGGCCGCGCCGGATACAGACCAAATGGAAGCCGCTGCACAGCTCTCCGACCTTCAGCAGCAGTTGGGCATACTCCAACAGGAAGTAGACCAGCGCCGCCAGGAACGGATTGAAGCTGAAGAAAAAGTAACTGACGCCCAGCACCAATTAACCGAAATACGCGGATATTAAAAAATTATTTGTTTTTGGGAGTTATTGCTGCCTCCGCTTCTATCCACAGGCTGCATATACTCTAAAAACCATCGGGCTCACCAGCACGAAAAATATTGAAGGAGGTTTTGCTTTGAAAAAATACATTTGGATTGCGTTAGCGGCGGCTTTGGCGGCAGGTATGAGTGTTTCCACCATTACCGTTTACGCTAAATATGAAGAACGCAACCGTGTAAGTGAACAATATGGATACATTGAAAACGAACTTGCCGCGCTTCACCGGCAGATTGAAATGGCCATTGTAGAAAATACAGATGTTTCCTCAGAAGCACTTGCCAATAATTTACAAAATCAAATTATTGATGTTCAAAACCAGATGGATAATCTGCTTGTAGAATTGGATACAGAAGAAAACCTTATTATTGCCGCCCAAAACGATTTGGAGGAGATGAACATCTCTATTAACCAAGCCCAATTGGATCGGCTTCGCCAGGCTCAGGCAGACGAGCTCGCCCGCGAAGAAGAATACCGCCGCCAGGCTGAAGCTTCTCAGCGTGCAGCCGAATCCCAAAGGGCAGCACAGGCAGCAGCCGCATCGGCAGCCGCTGCAAGGAATAGCAGTTCTTCTTCTGCAAGGAGCAGCAGCTCTAAGGCTTCTACTCCTGCAAGTTCTTCTCAAAGGGCTTCCTCCTCATCCTCTGTTAAAGTGGTTGCAGTTGGAAGTTACAGCAGTTCTTCTAGGGCAAGTCAGGCGGTTTCCAGTTCCACACGGACTTCGTCAGCCGCTTCTGCTTCGTCCAGCTCTAAAAATAATTCGTCCAGTTCTGCTGTTGTGAAGAAGGTTTCAAGTTCAAGCTCCAGCAGGCCATCCGGTGCGATTGTAATTAAAAAATCTGATAGTTCTTCTGAAGCCAGTGATTAATGGGTACATAAGGATGAAAAATGCTGTTCCCCTCCGTTTGGAAGGGAGCAGCATTTTTAAAGCAAATTTGCGGGGATAAGCTAAGATGAGCACAGACTAGGGCGGATTAAAAAGGTTTCGGGTCCAGGGGGCTTTCCTAAAAAGCCCCCTGGTCGCGCCCGCAGGCGCGAAATACCCCAGCTTGCTGAAAGAAA
>CAOJXI010000126.1 GCA_948465665.1 uncultured Clostridia bacterium
ACTGACGAAGCGGTTAGATATCTGCCTCTAGGCGAAGTTTACCTTGGCTTTAAGCTCGCTGGGGTGTTTCGCGCCTGCGGGCGCGACCAGGGCCGTCTGCCCTGGACCCGACAAGGGGCTTTTGAGGAAAGCCCCCTTGACCCCAAACCTTTTTAATTTGCCCTAGCTTGTACGCTATCTTCAATACACTATGCACAAAAGAAGCTGTTGTACAGCGAATATGTACAACAGCTTCCAACTACACAATCGGTTATATTATTCTTCCACTGGTTCTTCTGTCTGGGAAGCTGCGGCTTCCTCTGCCAAAGCCCGGATAGACAAGCTGATTCTCTTTTTATCAAAATCCAACTCAGTAATCTTAACATCAACCTCATCGCCAATATTAAGCACATCCTGGGGTTTCGCAATTCTCTGGGTAGAAATCTGGGAAATATGGATCAACCCATCCACACCAGGAAGAAGCTGTGCAAATGCTCCAAAGGTAGTCATAGAAACAATCTTAACCTTAACAACAGACCCAACAGAATAATTCTTTTTAAGAATCTCCCAGGGGTTGTCCTCAGTCTTTTTATAGCCGAGGGAAATCTTCCTGGCTTCAGGATCTAAATCTTTTACATAAACCTCAATGGTATCCCCTACCTTAACGACTTCGGAGGGATGGCGGATACGGTTCCAGGACAGTTCGGAAATATGAACCATACCGTCCACGCCGCCCAGGTCTACAAATGCACCATAAGAAACAATGGATTTCACCACGCCAGTGTAACGCTTGCCAACCTCAATATCATTCCAGAATTGTTCTTCCTGGGCTTTTCTCTGTTCACGGAGAACCGCTTTGATAGAACCAACAGCGCGTTTGCGTTCAGGGTTGGTTTCAATGATTTTAAATTCAACTGTTTGTTTCAGCATAACGGAAAGGTCTTCCACCCTGGTTAGCGCCACATGGGAAGCAGGGATAAAGACCCTTACACCGTTTGTCAGGGCAAGGATGCCTTTATTGACAACCTCAACCACAATGCCCTTTAAGGTTTCACCGGTGTCCTTGGCTTCCATAACTTTACGGATGCCGGCAGCAGCATCAAGGCGTTTTTTGGAAAGCATGGTGGTGCCGTCCACATCATTGATGCGCACAACTAAAAGGTCAAGCACATCGCCGGGCTTGTACGCATCCTCAACTTTAACGGTGGGGTCGTCGGTAAGTTCCTGAAGGGGGACATACCCAGCATATTTTGTTCCAATATCCACTTGCAGCTCTGTAGGGGACACGCCTAAAACAGTGCCTTTTACAATGGCACCGTTATATGTAGTGATGGTGGACTGGTTTAAAAGCTCCTCGAAATTCTCCTCCTGATTATTCATCGTCAATTCACTCATGGTTTCTTGTACCTCCTTAATTATACGAGCCGGCGTAGACGCGCCAGCAGTAACGCCGATGGGTTTGCCAAATGGGAAGCCTTTTGGCAAAATTGCACGGTTGAGCTCAGACGCCGCCTCCACCAAAACGGTGGGACAATATTGGCTGCATATCTCTCTCAGTTTGGCGGTATTTGAACTGTGGCGATCCCCCACAACCACCATCATGCCGGATTTTTCCGCCAGTTTCGCTGCTTCCCGCTGCCGCTCGCTGGTTGCATTACATATTGTATCAAAAATCAAAAGGTTTGTATACTCTTTTTTTGCTGAATTCACGCTTTTTTCCCATTCTATCATGTTAAAGGTCGTTTGTGCAACAAAGACCAGATGCTTCTTTACAGAAAATTTACTGTTTGACAACATTTGTAACATCTCGTCTTTATTTCGGAACACCTGCGCCGGATAACGGCAATGCCCCAGGATTCCCTTTACTTCTGGATGGTCTGGATCACCCGCTATCAGTATAGCAGTATCTTCTTCATACTCTTTGGATACAATCCGATGGATTTTAGCAACATAGGGGCAGGTTGTATCTATCACTTCCGCACCTGTGGACTGGAGTTTTTCATAAACCTCCCGCTCTACGCCATGGGACCGGATGATAACCGTGTCTCCTGGTTCTGCATCCTCCGGGTTTGCCAGAATCTGTACTCCCTTTTGGACTAGTTCCTCAACTACCTGTGCATTATGGATAATTGGGCCAAGCGTATATACCCTTTTCCCTTCCTGTATTGCCTGATATACAATATCTACCGCCCGCTTTACACCAAAACAAAAACCAGCGCTTTGCGCTACCGTAATAAATGCCATACGCGCCACCTCATGATTCGTGTGCTTATCCTTTATTATATCACACTTTTACAAATTATCCAGTGCCAAAATACGGGGACGGCAAATTAATTTTTCTTTATTCTGGATGTCATAAACCAGAACCGCCTTTTCAGCTTACTTTTGGCCGTTTACCGGTTCATTCTTTTTTCCTTCCAGCAAGGGCCTGTTGTCCTTTGGAATATCCACTAATCCGACAATCTGCCCCATAATTTTTTTGCTGACGGCTTTCATTTCGCTGGGAACCCCTTTTTCCACGCCCAGGCTGTCAAAATGCAGCATTTCCCCATATTGAACTTTAACTACAGACCGAAAGCGCAGCGGCAGGTCAAAGGAAATCCCCACTGGCAGAATATCAGCATGGGTCTGCATGGCAACCAGCGCCGCACCGGATTTGGGCCTTTGCGGGATTCCGTCTTTCGAGCGCGTGCCTTCCGGGAACATAGCCAATACTTTCCCGGATTTAAGCGTGTCAACCGCAAAATCAATAGCGCCATTATCCCCTTTCCCGCGTTCAACCGGAAAAGCTCCCAAACCCTTAATAATGAGTCCAACAAACTTATTTTGAAACAGCTCCTGTTTTGCCATAAAGAAAAGCTGGGGTTTCAGCTTTTGAGCAATGAAAAGCGGATCCATATTGGTTCTGTGGTTGGAGCAAACCATATACCCCCCGCCCTGGCGGATGTTTTCCACACCCTCATATTCCATTTTATAGAGGATATGGATTAAAATATTGGTAGCAAATTTAGCGATTGAATAAAAAAGGGACATGTTGAATTAGCGCTCCTCCCGATGAAAGATTGCTTCCTGGGCCAAATCTTCCAGTTTATCAATAGAGTCGTCTAGGGAAAGCCCCGTAGTGTCTACACGGATTGCATCCGCTGCCTGGCTTAACGGGGAAGCGGCCCTGTGGAAATCATTATAATCGCGCTTTTTTAAATCCTCCAAAACCTGTTCATAGGTACTGCTGTCGCCTTTTTCCCTCAGTTCTTTATACCGGCGTTCAGCGCGTTCTTCAACAGATGCGGTCAGAAAAATTTTAAAACTGGCATTAGGAAGGATTGTAGTCCCTATATCCCGTCCATCCATTACAACATTATGTTTTTCGGCTATCTCCCGCTGTAATGAAAGCAGGAACTCCCGTACTTCAGGAATAGCGCTGACCTGTGAAGCCGCCATGGAAATTTTCGGCGTGCGGATTTCATCAGAAACATCTGTATTGTTGAGATATACTCTCTGCTGATTCTGGTTATTATAACGAAGCTGTATGGATATATCATTCAAGCGCGGAACAACATCCTCCGGGGAGGATGGATCCCCGCCCTGGTCAACAATGTATTTGCCAATGCTGCGATACAGGGCGCCAGTATCTACATAAAGGAAGTTAAGCCGTTTTGCCAACTCTCTGGCAATCGTTGTTTTTCCGGCCCCTACCGGGCCATCCAATGCAATCGACAACATAAAAATCCCCGCCTTTCCAGAGAGGGTTCTATTGGGAACCCGTGGTTAAATATTGGGTAAAAAAGGGGAGCCTGCACTATCTGGCAGACCTGCTACTATTTAATCTATTTTACCACATTTCAGAGGGAAAAAGCGATACTTTTCCAAAGGATTCACAAAATTTTTACTTATCAGGGTGCAATGGGCAGACAGACCCTAAAATTCCCTGGGCAGCAAGAAAACCTGTGGAAAAAGCAATTTGCAGGTTGAACCCCCCGGTATAAGCATCCACATCCAAAACCTCCCCGGCAAAAAATAGCCCCTGGATTAATTTGGACTCCATAGAACTGGGATTTACCTGTGAAACCTTCACACCGCCGGAAGTAATAATAGCCTCCTCAATCGGGCGGAAGGCAACAGGGGTAAGGGTAAAATGCTTTAACAGGGATATAAAATTCCTCCTTTGTTCTTTTGTAATCTGGTTTACTTTTGTTTGTGGAGGGATGCCGCTGCGTGAAACAGCCACAGGGATCATTTTGGCAGGAAGGAGGGCGTTCAGGGAGTTCCCGAAATCTTTATTCTGGTTTTGGGAAAAATCACGCAAAAGCCGATCATCCAACTGCGATTCATCCAACCCAGGCTTTAAATCAATCGAAAGGGTAAAATCAGGAAACCGTTTTGGGTCAATGTGTGCGGAAGCAGACAGAACCAGCGGCCCTGACACCCCAAAATGGGTAAAAAGCATTTCTCCCAGCTCCTGGAATACAGGTTTTTTCTTAGTGCGGTCTAAAAGGGAGAGTGTTACATTCCGCAGGGAAAGCCCCATCATAGCCGAACAGAAAGGCTCCGCTGTAAGGATAGGGACAAGGGAAGGACGCGGTTCTATAATCTCATGGCCTGCCTGACGCGCCAAGGCGTATCCATCCCCGGTAGAACCAGTAAGGGGATAACTCATTCCCCCAGTAGCAACCACTACTGCCTGTGCAGACAGAACTGTCCCATCTTCCAATATAACGCCCTGGACTGCATTATCTTTTATGGACAGAGAAACGCATCGGCCAGTAAGGAACCCTGCACCGCTGCGTTTTACAAACCGATTCAAAGCGTCTACAATATCAACTGCTTTATCTGAAACAGGAAAAACCCGGTTCCCACGTTCTACTTTCAATGGAACGCCCAGGTTTTCAAAAAAATCCATTGTACTGGAGGGCGGAAAAGCATTAGCCGCGCTGTACAAAAAACGCCCGTTCCGCTTTACCATACGAATAAAATCGTCCCTGCTGCAATGGTTGGTGACATTACAGCGTCCCTTTCCGGTAATCATTACCTTTCTGGCAGGGCGGCTGTTCCGTTCCACTACAACGGTACGCAAACCGCCTTGAGCAATATGCCCGGCGCAAAGCATCCCCGCTGCCCCGCCGCCAATTACAATTACATCATAGTCAAATATTTGTTTCATAAGGCTGTGCTCCTAAAGATATAAAAATATATATCCATCCACTATTCATTATTTTTTATTCAGGTCTGCTTTTTCATAAACATTGTACTCGTCCCAAATGCCTTCTAAACGCTGGAAGGTATCCGCGACTTCATCCCGCTTTTTCAGCCCAATAGAAACAATCAGCGCATTAACGATGCTCAGGGGGGCGACTAGGGAATCTACAAAAGAGGCCATATCGCTTCTTGCCAAAAGAACCCGGTTGGCGTTTTCAGCGACTGGGGAAAGCTGGCTGTCAGTAATTGCGACAACGGTTGCTCCGCGGTTGTGGCAGTATTGGACTGCCTGGACTGTTTTTTTAGAATAACGGGGGAAACTGACTGCAATAAATACATCCCCCGGGTCAATCCGAAGTATCTGTTCAAATAATTCGCTGGTGCTGGAAGTATCTATCAGTACCACATTATCGAAGATATAATGAAAATATGTACTTAGGAATACCGCTAACGCCGATGAAGAACGAACCCCCATAATATAAATTCGTTTGGCAGCAATAATGTCATCTACCGCGCCGTTAAAATCCTCCCGTGAAGTTTCCTCCAAAGTACGCCGGATTTTTTCAATGTCCATATTCAGCACCTTGGAAAGAACGTCTGACGTGCCTATCTGGTCGTTTGTCACCTCAATACGCTGCACAGAGGTTAAACGGTTCCGTATCATTTCCTGGAGCGCCCTTTGAAGCTGCGGATAACCTTCATATCCAATTTCCGAAGCAAACCGAACTACCGTTGATTCGCTGACCCCTACAGTACTTCCTAATTTAGAAGCAGTCATAAAGGCTGCTTTATCATAATGTTCCATAATATATTGTCCGATGAGCCGCTGACCCTTTGAAAAATCCCCCATCCGGTATTGTACAAGACTGATTAAATCCCTGTTCATCCTGCTAAATCCTCCATTATCCTGCATTTCATCTCCGCAGTAAGGAGAGTCTAAAATTCTATCTAAGAGCCTGTTTAGAATCTCCCCGCACACGTCTTAGCGGCGTATTTTCCGCCCAGACTGCGTTAAAAATCCTTGTAATCCGTCAGGATTACTGCGAATTTTTGCCTTGCTGGGCATAAAATCCGCTCGCTAATCCGCACACGTTGAGATCCTAAACAGGCTCTAAGCCCTTCAAACTGCCAGAGGCGGGAATATCCTTTCTTATCTTAGCCTTTCTTGCAGAAAAAATCAAGGAAAAATGCAGGAGTTAATAAAAATCCTGCAAATTTTTTAAAAATTTTGCTTAGAACATCGTATAAGGGATTCCACTTTTATCCAGGCAAAATAGTCCTTCATAGAAACACATTTAACTTTTCAAACAACTATTTTGTCTTTTAATTTTGTCCACAATTGAAGTATATTGTTTCTTATAAGCGGACATTTTCATATCTTTTGTTAGAAGGTTGTTCTTTGCTAATTAAAAAGAATAAAAAAGGCCCAATGCAAATGGGCCTTTTTGTTCAATGCAAAAAGAAATTTGTCCGCTCCGGTCTCGCAATGGGTACTTCCGGCGTTCCCATTCCAGGGACTGTCCCGGTTGAAAAATCAGAGCCCAACTCCTGTATCTGGCTTTGCCTTAAATATTCCTTATACCTGCTTAACACTGCATCCTCTAACTCTTTCCTTGCCTGCGGGGAGATTGGATGGGCAATATCCCGATAAGTTCCCCCTTCGTCCCTACGGCTGGGCATTGCGACAAACAGCCTTTGCGGGCCTTCAATTACTTTGATGTCATGAATTGCCAAGTCATTGTCAATCGTTACGGATACCACCGCCCGAAGCCGTGCGTCCTGGTATGTCCTTCTGATTCGGATATCGGTTATATTCATCTGTACCTCGACCTCCTTGATGTCCGAGCGGCTATTGATGTAGGTTGTTACCGCCGGTTCGATTTTATTATGGGGCCCTTTTTAAAAGACTATTCACCTTTTTAAAGAAAACCAAATATGCGGGCACAACCATGGCTATATCCGCCTTGGATTGTGCCCGCATATTGCTTTACAATAACGCTAAAGCTGTAACGCAAATAATACCGGGAAGCCCTAAAACTGCCGCAACAGATGAAGTAAAAAAATTAATTGTCACCGGCGCGCCTGTTACTGGGGATAATATACAGGCTGCCGCCAATCCTGCAAAACCTAAAGCTGCGGAAAGCAGACCTGTTCTAACCGGCCGCTTTCCTAATGAACATCTCCGTAAAAGCGGATAAGCTGGAAGAAGCGGAAGTATCCAACATAAAAGTCCTTGCATTATTAACGTTCCTCCTTAGTGTCAGTTCGATAAGACAAATTTGCGGGAGAGGGCTAAGATGAGTACAAGCTAGGGCGGATTAAAAAGGTTTCGGGTCCAGGGGGCTT
>CAOJXI010000127.1 GCA_948465665.1 uncultured Clostridia bacterium
AGTTCTCTCTTGCAGCCATCCAGCAAACCAACGGTTTGCGGATGATGGCGTACCTAAACCCGGAAACCATAAAATCAGGAAAGGCTTTCCATCGAAATATAAGAGCCTGTTTAGAATCTCCCCGCGCACGTCTTAGCGGCGTATTTTCCGCCCAGACTGCGTTAAAAATCCTTGTAATCCGTCAGGATTACTGCGAATTTTTGCCTTGCTGGGCAAAAAGTCCGCTCGCTAATCCGCACACGTTGAGATCCTAAACAGGCTCTAAGGGGGGCAATATGGCCATAAAAAGTAAACCAAAAACAATTTTTGTCTGTGAACAGTGCGGCTATGAATCCTCCAAATGGTATGGGAAATGCCCGCAGTGCAGCAGTTGGAATACATTGGAGGAACAAATCCGGCAGACATCCCCGCAGGCTTCTAAAGGGTTAAGCGGCGGCCCGATTCTGGAGAGAGGGGCACAGTCCCTTGGAGGGAACTTTGTGCAGCCGAAAAAACTTTCCGCTATTACTGCTGATGATAAAGAGCGTTATCATACCGGATTAAGCGAGCTTGACCGCGTTCTGGGCGGGGGAATTGTGCGGGGTTCCCTTATCTTGATTGGCGGAGACCCCGGAATCGGAAAATCAACCCTGATGCTGCAAATCTGCCAGTATTTGGGGGAGTCTTATTCCATTCTGTACGTTTCCGGCGAGGAAAGCGAAAGGCAGATTAAACTCCGTGCCAACCGCCTGAAAGTTACTTCTGATAACTTGTCGTTGGTTTCTATTACAGATATTGACGCAGTAACAGCTTTGATTGAATCCACTGTCCCGCAGATTGTCATTGTCGATTCTATCCAGACCATGACCAGCAGCGCGTTTACCTCTGGGGCAGGAAGCATTACACAGGTTCGGGAATGTACCCAAATGCTGATCCATACCGCAAAGACAGCCGATATCCCCATTTTCTTAATAGGCCATGTCAATAAGGATGGAGCGATTGCCGGCCCTAAAGTCCTGGAACATATGGTAGATGCAGTGCTGTACTTTGAAGGGGATAAGCATTTATCTTTTCGGATTTTGCGGGCTGTTAAAAACCGTTACGGCTCTACAAATGAAATCGGCGTTTTTGAAATGGGCGAGGAAGGCTTGGAGGAGGTAGACAATCCGTCTAAAATGCTCCTGGCAGAACGCCCCGCGAATGTTTCCGGTACTTGCGTAGCCTGTATGATGGAAGGCACCAGGCCGATTTTGGCAGAGGTACAGGCTTTGGTCTGTAAAACCGGGTTCGGAAATCCCAGAAGGATGTCAACCGGCTTTGATTATAACCGCTTGAATTTAATTTTGGCGGTGCTGGAAAAGCGCGGCGGGTTGTTTTTCGGGAATATTGACGCATATATGAACGTGGTTGGCGGGCTTCAGCTAGATGAACCTGCCGCTGACCTGCCGATAGCGACCGCGTTGATTTCTGCATATATAAACCGCCCAGTGCCGGAGGATTTGTTTTCCTTTGGGGAAATTGGGCTTGCGGGAGAGTTCCGCGCCGTTACCCATGGCAGAAGCAGGGTTTTGGAAGCCCAAAGGCTGGGATTTTCCAAGTGTATTTTGCCTATGTCGGAAAAGAAAAAGCTGGCGAAAGAAACAGATATCCATTTACAGCTTTTGGGGGTTGCAAATTTGGGAGACCTGCTCCGCCTGCTGCGGCCAAAAGAATAGGATATGTAGGGGCGGAGAAATCCGCCCTGTTTACTGGAGCTAGTCTAACCCCTGCATAAACTGCGCACCGTCATGAAGCGGGTCGTTGGGCGGAAGGATAGGGATATCATTGGGTGAAGCCTGATGTTCCGGGGGCACGTCCGGCCTGACAGAAGGCGTTTTGTTCTGGTAAAAGCTGCATTGGTTTAGCTGCGAACAGGTTACAGCGGCGGCACGATCAAGGCCGCAGTAGCCGTCAGATTGATATACACAGTCTTTTTGACAGTGAATTAAATTCATGATTATGCTCTCCCTTTCTCCGGCACAGGATAGGCGGCAGGGCCGTCTGCCGGCTGTGGGATTAGTGTGTGGATGAAAGGGGAAAATATGCGTATTTGTCCCTAATTCTGGCAAGGTGGGAATAATTGTATGATAGATATGGAATTTTTAAAGAATCCGAACCTTCCTGAAAAAGAGGTAAAGTTCTGCGCTGTTTCCCAAAAGGCAGATTTTGCAGCCCGGTTTTTGTCAGCGCAGGGGGTAGAAATATTCCAGGTTTCAGAGCAAAAAAATTTGCCTGCCCCATGTGCAGCCCATCCAGATATGCGGCTCTGTTATTTAGGGGAAGGGCGCATTTTGGCAGACTGCGGGGAACTTGCCCAAAGTCTGGAGGGTTTTGGGCTGGATGCAGCAGTCCCGGTGAGAAGCCCGAAAGGGATTTACCCGCAGGATGCAGTATTAAATGTGCTGTTTTTAGGGAAAAGCCTTTTTTGCAGGACAGGCTCCCCGCAAAAGCCGGGGGTTGCGGAGGAAATCCTTCAGTTCGCAGAGGAAAAAGGAATATCTGTCTACCCGGTAAAACAGGGATATACGAGGTGTTCGGTGTGCGTGGTTTCTGAAAGGGCGATTGTAACCGCTGATTTATCCATCAGTTTGGCAGCAGAAAAAGCAGGCGTAGATGTTCTGCGGATCCAGCCGGGATATATCAGCCTGCCAGGTTATGAGTATGGATTTATCGGGGGATGTACCGGATTATTGGGGCCAAGACTTCTTGCGGTGTGCGGCTGTTTGGAATCCCATCCCGACGGGAAGCGTATTTTGGATTTTGCTAAAGGCCATGGTGTGGAAGTCTTAACTGTCCCGACCCCTGACGGCAGATTGTGGGATATTGGGGGGATTGTGCCTCTTGGGGAAAGGGAGCTTTAGAGCCTGTTTAGAATCTCCCCGCGCACGTCTTAGCGGCGTATTTCCCTGGTTTGTTTTGGAATTTTTGCCTGTATTGCAGTTACAGAGAGGGGAAAAGTCCCGGTAAATGAACGGGTTGTCACGATTTCTAAAATTATTGTCATGACAGGGATATTTTTCCTTGTGCTGGCGTTTGGGTATCTGCTCCCGATTTTATTTTCCTACAAAAAATATAAAGATAAATGAGGAGGACTTGGTATGTCTGAAATTTTTGATGAAACAAAAATGCAGTGTGCCTTGGGGGGATATGTCCCTGATGGGGAAACGCTGCTGGCTGGCATACATGCGATATCAAAAGAAACAAATATAACATTCGTTTTTGGAAACTGCGCCCGCACGGAAAGCAAACTGGTTCCAGACGAAAACGGGGGAACCGTCGCTGTAAACAAGAAAAAATATTCGACATATGATATTTACCTTGGGATTACACAAACTTCCCTGGTAATTACTGATTGTGAAGGGGACAGTTATTATTATCAGTTTGATGATGAAGCAGATGTAAATGGGACAGATATACAAGAGGTTGTTTCGGATATATTTTTTGATGATATTGGAAAGTGTTTTCCATTGGCAGATATTCAAAACTGCGAAATGAAAAAGGGATGGATGGGTTCTGTTAAATGCTCTGTTACAATGAAAAATGGAAGCTATTTCAAGCTCCTGCTCCCAAAACTTGGTGGATTGGGCGGAGGTATGCCGCACCATACAGAGTACCGTGAAGCAATTATTACATGTCTGGGCGGGTTCACTAAATAATTTATCATAGCAGCAAAGGCGGCGTTACACTCTTTCCAGAGAATAACGCCGCCTTTGCTGTATATATCCTTTATTTAAAGCTGGATTAGATTCTTACCATATAGGGGATAAATATAATTATTCTGACTTTTCATTTATAGAGGAACTGTTTTTCCCTCCAAACAACTTTTTATGAATCCATATCCCGAACAGCCCCAACAGCCCGGCGACAGCAAACAGAAGAACTGAAACCAGCCAGTTTCCCTTTCGGATATTGGCTCCCACAAAAACCGAGGTGATAATAGAAGGGATTCTCGCAAAGGTGGAGAGGACAAGGAAGCGGGTAGGGTTGATATCTGTAAGCCCTGCCGCATAGGTCAGAATATCCTTTGGTGTTCCGGGAATGAGGAATAGGATAAAGACAAGCTGTTCCAGGCGGCTGGGGTTTTTAAAAATGGGGAGGGATTTCAGCTTGTCCTCTGAGAAAAACGAAGAAACAAGGGGATACCCAAACCGCCTGACCAGGTAAAAGACAGCAGCTTCCCCAAGCCAAACGCCAGCCAAACAGCTTGCCAGCCCGCCCCATCCCCCATAGAGGATGCCCGCCAGCAGCTCCACCGGTTCGCCGGGAATAACAGCAATGACGATCTGTATAATCTGTAATGCCATAAAGATAAACCATCCCCGGATTCCCAGGGAACTGAGCCAAACCTGGAATTCCTGCCTTTGGACAGGGTCGGTGATGGCTCCCCGCCAGGGCCAGAGCAGCCATATCAATCCCCCGCATACCCCTAAAACCGCAGCGGCGGAGATAACGGCAATCCATTTAGAGGAAAAGCGGTGGGAGCTTCCTGCCTGCTGGTTCGGTTGGTCTTTATGAGGATTGGGAGACACGTTCTCCAGCCCCTTTCGGATGTTTTGAAAAAGCCCTGTCAATATCGGGCAGTTTATCCACTATTATAATGACTTTTCTGTTTTATACTATGAAATAGATATGAATTTTTCATAACATCCTTGTATTGAAATCGTTTTATTACAATCGGCATCCCTAACTTGTCAAGGAAAGGCAAAAGGGCCAAATAGGAAAAGCGAAAACGATACCTTCCTGTTATAATAAATACATCGAGCGGGAGAAGGTGATTTTATGAAGCGGGAAAGCATAGTTCAAGCGGTTCTGGATGAAATCGACAAGAGGATAAAGGAAAATATCCAGGCCGACGAATTGGCACATTTGATTGGTTATTCCACACATTATCTTCGCCGGATTTTTTTAGAGCAGACGGGAATGTCTATGATGAACTACATTACCCGCCGCAAATTGGAGTACGCGCTATTTGATTTATCCCAAGGCGGACGAATTATTGATGCTGCAATGGACTACGGCTTTGAAACCCATGCGGGCTTCACCAAGGCGTTTAAAAGAATTTATGGCTGCCCGCCGTCCCTATACCGCCTGCATATTTGCGTCTCACCGCCGGAAAAAGTAAGCGCCGGAATGATACGGCCAAAACAGGGAGGAAATGTAATGAATGTCCAAATCAAAGAAATTACGCCTTTTACCATTGTTGGTTACACATCGCGTCATAAGATGCCAAGTGTGAGAAATCTTTCGGATATCCCCGCCTATTGGGATAAAATAAACCTGGAGTATGGGGCCGCGCTTACCACTTTGCACCATACTTACCCCAAGTCGCATCATTGCGAAATTGCGGTTTGTTTTGACCACGATGCGGACGAGGAGAGTTTTACCTATATGCTTGGCGTCATGGCAGATAAGGCCGATTCTGACGTTCCCCAAAGGCCGGGTACATACCTTCTCCGCATGGAAGGCGGAATGTATGCCGTATTTACTACGCCTCGGGTCGATGAAGGGCAATACGTCCAGTCGATTCATGATACCTGGAAGGCAATTCTTGAAAACTGGCTGCCTAACTCCGATTACGAATACGATAATACACGAAAGGAATACGAGTACTATGATGAGCGCGACCATGGGGACACCGCTCAAATGGATATCTGTATTCCTATACAGAAACAGGCGTGATTTTGCTATACCATCACACAAATTCTGGAAGGGAAGAGCTTTGCCTATTGCAGAGCTTTCCCCTTCCATTTTTTTAAATCTTCCGCTTGACATCCAGCAGGGCGAATAGTAGAATAAATGGTATCTTTTTTACAAAGGAGCTGAAAGACAGATGACCCATCAACTGGTGCTCGTTCTGGACTTTGGAGGACAATATAATCAGCTTATCGCCCGGCGGGTGCGGGAGTGCGGCGTTTACTGCGAGGTACACCCTTACCATATGCCTATCGAAGAAATAAAGGCCCGCAATCCCATTGGAATTATTTTTACCGGAGGGCCGAACAGCGTTTACCTGGACGAGTCCCCAAAGGTGGATTCGGAAATCTTTCAGATGGGGATTCCCGTATTGGGGCTGTGCTACGGCTGCCAGCTCATGGCCTATACCCTTCACGGGGAGGTAAAATCCGCTCCCGCGCGGGAATTCGGGAAAACAGAGACTAATTTTAAAACAGATTCACTGCTGTTCCAGGGCCTGCCGGAAAAAGGCGTGGTCTGGATGAGCCATAATGATTATATAGACAAGCTGCCCGCAGGCTTCCGGGCGTCGGCTTCTACGGCAGACTGCCCTGTCGCAGCTATGGAAAATTCGGAAAAGAAACTGTACGGGATGCAGTTCCACCCCGAAGTATTACATACTGAAAACGGGGAGGGGATGCTGCGCAATTTCCTCTACCGCGTCTGCGGGGCAAAGGGCGATTGGACGATGGGGGACTATGCCCGCAATTCCATCATTGGGTTAAAGGAAAAGATCGGGGATGGCAAGGTATTGCTGGCCCTTTCCGGCGGGGTAGACAGTTCGGTAGCCGCTATGCTGCTGTCAAAGGCAGTTGGAAACCAGCTCACTTGTATTTTTGTGGATCATGGATTGATGCGCAAAAACGAGGGCGACGAAGTAGAAGCGGTTTTCGGACATGGAAGCATGAACATCAATTTTGTTCGGGTCAACGCAGAAGAACGCTTCTTAAAGCGGCTTGCCGGGGTGACTGACCCGGAAACCAAGCGGAAGATCATAGGGGAGGAGTTCATCCGGGTCTTTGAGGAAGAAGCGAAGAAAATCGGGGCAGTGGACTTTTTGGCACAGGGGACAATTTATCCTGATGTGATTGAATCCGGTTTTGGGGACGCCGCGGTCATCAAGAGCCACCACAATGTCGGCGGCCTGCCGGATTATGTGGATTTTAAGGAGATTGTGGAGCCTTTAAGGCTGCTGTTTAAGGATGAAGTGCGCAAGCTGGGGACAGAGCTGGGTTTGCCGGATTATTTGGTTTGGAGGCAGCCATTCCCAGGGCCGGGGCTTGCGGTGCGGGTGCTGGGTGAGATCACCAAGGACAAGCTGGAGATACTGCGGGACGCGGATGCTATTTTCCGGGAGGAGATTGCCGCCGCGGGACTGGATCGGAGTATTAACCAATATTTTGCGGTGCTGACCTCTATGCAGTCGGTGGGGGTTATGGGAGACGGGAGAACTTATGATTATACCCTTGCCCTGCGGGGAGTGACGACAACCGACTTTATGACTGCGGACTGGGCTAGGATTCCCTATGATGTTTTGGAGCGGGTTTCCAGCCGGGTTGTCAACGAGGTGGGGCATATCAGCAGGGTGGTTTATGATATTACCAGTAAGCCGCCGGCGACCATTGAATTTGAATAAACAAAAAGTGTGGGATAACTAAGTGATATTTATCACACGATTTTCTTGTGTTTATATAGATATTTTCATGTAAAGGAGATGATGTGATATGAA
>CAOJXI010000128.1 GCA_948465665.1 uncultured Clostridia bacterium
TTTTAGGAAAGGCCCCTTGACCCCAAACCTTTTTAATCCGCCTTAGCTTGTACTCGTCTTAGCATGCGCCCGCAAATTTGCTTTCTGCCCTTACTGTTCTAAAAACCGGATACCATACAATCCCATATCCCCCATCATCCTAGCCATTTGTTCCGGTGGTTCCTTCATTCCAAACTCAACCCATTTCACAATGACCGCCATAAACCCTTGAATAATAAACCCCCCAAAATAATCCAATTTTTCCTCTTCGCCCTGGATATTAAAGGCATCCATCCAAGATTTTATACAATGTGTTTCCACGCTGCGGCAGATTTCCCTCAAAAAGACCTGATTCTTATTCTTCCCTAAAATAATATGATGCAAGTCCACATCTTCCTGAATACAGGTTAAAAACTTTGTCAGCAGCAAGTAAATCTGTTCATGGTTTTGCAAAGGAACATATTCCTCTAAAATGTCATTAATCTTTTTAGCGGCTTCGTTCTCAATCTGCTGCTGAAGGTCATAAATATCCTTATAGTGCAGATAAAAGGTTGTCCGGTTCAAATCCGCATGGGAAGCAAGTTCCTGTACAGAGATATCCCGGATATCCTTTTTTTCCAGCAAAGCGGCAAGGCTGTTTTTCAGTGCTTGTTTAGTTTTCCGTATCCGGCGGTCTTCTAACTTATTGTTCATAAAAAATTCACCTGCTTATTTTGTAGTTAATCTACATTTTAATTTTAATTGTCTGTTATCCATCATCTGGCGGGCAATTTGATTATGGATTTTTTGCTTTATATCTACTATAATACATTTCAGGAAAATAATCAACTCCTGTTTGATATCATACAAGCGTAAAGAAGGAGAGTCAGCCATGTCAGAAGCAAGTATAGGAACCCAGCAGGACAAAAAAAGCGGTCAAAGCGCTATGGAGCGTATTGCCACGTTTATTGTCGATAAGCGCAAAGCATTTTTTGTTATTTTTATTGTTTTGGCAGTATACTCTATTGCATCAATCTCAAAAGTACAGGTAAATAATGATTTGACCGATTATTTGTCAGAAGATACGGAAACCCGCCAGGGTCTGGATATTATGAATGAGGAATTCGTTACCTTTGGCAGCGGAAAAATCCTGGTGGCTAATATTACATATCAAAAGGCTTTAGACCTGGCAAATGAACTGGAAGAAATCCGCGGAATTTCCTCTGTGCAGTTCTACAATCCTGATGAAAGCCAGTATGAAGATGAAAAACTGGAAGATTATTATCAGGATGCCTCTGCCCTTTATACCCTTTCGTTTGAGGAAGAGGAAGACACAGAATTAAGCCAAAAAGCGATTGCCCAGGTGCGGGAAACGCTTTCTGATTATGACGCTTATATTTATACAACCGTTGATAAGGACGATGCAGCAGACCTTCAGGAAGATATGAAAATAATCCTTGCGATTGCAGTTACGATTATTGTGCTGGTTCTGCTGTTTACTTCTAAAACTTATGCGGAGATTCCCGTTTTCCTGCTGACGTTCGGTATGGCTGCCCTGCTGAATATGGGGACGAACTACTGGTTTAAGGAAGTTTCTTTTATTACGAACGCCGTTGGCCCTGTCCTCCAGCTTGCACTGGCGATTGACTATGCTATTATCCTTTCCCATCGGTTTATGGAGGAAAAGGAAAACCTTCCTGCCCGTGAAGCGCTTATCCAGGCCCTCGCGAAATCTATCCCGGAAATCTCCTCCAGCAGCCTGACCACTGTCTCCGGCATGATTGCCTTGATGTGTATGCAGTTTGGGATTGGGCCTGACTTGGGGCGGATTCTTACCAAAGCAATTATCCTTAGCCTTTTAACGGTGTTCCTGTTTATGCCTGCCCTGATCTTTATGTTCAACAAGGCTATGGAAAAAACTGTCCATAAAAGCTTTGTGCCGAATATCGCCGTCTGGGGGAAAATTGTTGTAAAAACCCGTTATATCCTCCCTCCCCTCTTCCTGTTTATATTAATATTCGCCAAATTCTTTTCTGCCCGCTGCCCTTATATCTATGACGTTGAATCGGCAAAGGCGGATAAAATGAATGAATATATGACTTCTAAAACAAGGATCGGGGAAACCTTTGATGTTCCCAATACGTTGGCGGTAGTCCTTCCAGAAGGAGATTACAAAGCAGAAGCAAAAGTAATTGAAATGCTTAAATCCTTCCCGCAGGTAGATACAGTTCTTGGTCTTGCCGGGGTGGAAATAGGCGATAATGATGAATATACCCTGGTGGATTCCCTCAAGCCGCGGGAATTTTCAGAAGTAGCTGATGTGGATGTGGATATTGTAAAGGCCCTTTACCGCTTTTATGCAATCGATCAGGAACAGTACGGCTCCCTGCTCAGCAATGTGGATGACTATGAAATCCCTATCATCAGCATGGTAGACTTTATCTATGATCAAAAGGAAAACAAGGGCTTAAAACTGGACGACGAACTTTCAGAAGAAATTGACGAAATATATGATACCCTTGTTGATGCGCGCAAACAGTTGGAAGGCCAGGGACACAGCCGTATTGTCTTTACTTTCACCGGTGCCGGAGAAGGAACAGAAACCTTCCAGTTTATTGATAATGTGCGGACACTTGCCCAGTCGTTTTATGAGGATGAAGTCTTTGTAGTGGGCAATCCTACCAGCGCCTACGATTTGAGTAAATCCTTTATTACAGATAATGGGCTGATCAGCGTTTTAACAGTGCTTTTCGTTGGCATTATCCTGCTGATTACCTTCCAGTCCGCCAGCATCCCCTTTATGCTGTGCCTTACCATTGAAGGGAGCATCTGGATTAATTTCTCCCTGCCATTCCTCACCGGCTCCCCCATGTTCTTTTTAAGCTATCTTGTGGTCAGCTCAATACAGATGGGCGCAACAATTGACTATGCTATTGTTATTACCAGCCGTTATATGGAACTTCGGAAAACTGAATCTTCCAAAAAGGACGCTATTATTGATTCGCTGAACCAGGCGTTCCCTACGATTATTACCTCTGGAACAATCATGTGCGCTGCGGGCTTCGTCATTGGGAAAATCAGCAGCAACGCGGTTATTTCGTCTCTGGGAACAACGCTTGGGCTTGGAACTTTAACCTCCATTATCCTTGTTATGACAGTACTCCCCCAAATCCTTCTGTTAGGCGACAGACTGATTGACAAGACCGCTTTTGAAGTGAGTCGTCCCCAGATTGCAGTTGGAAAGAGCTTGGTTTCCTCTGTTCCAACCAGGGTTGACGGGCATATCCGGGGAAGCTTTACTGGTTTTATTGACGCAGATGTAACCGGGCTGTTGTCTGGAACAATGGATTTACAGCTCCAAAGCCGGGGTAAAGATTCGCCGGAAGAACCTTTCGTTCAGCCGCAGCTTCTTTTGGAAGAACCAAAATCTGAACAACAGGAACCTGTGAAAGAGGAGGCAGACCTAAAATGAATATACAGAAAAACAATTTGATAAAAAAACGCCTGCTGGGGATAATCCTGGCGGCAGCCTGCACAGTCCAATCCACAGGGATTGTTCTGGCAGCAGACAGCGTCCCGGCAGATTCCAGTTCACAAACCGAGCAGCAAGCACCATCCGCCGAAATTGTACATATCCGTACAGCGAAAGATTTAATCACCCTTTCCCAGCACAGCAAAACCGATTCTTATTCCAAAGGAAAAACGTTCTGTTTGGAAAACGACATTGACCTGACAGGGACAGAATTCACCCCGATTGCTGTCTTTACTGGAACGTTTGACGGGAAAGGCCATACTATCAGCGGGTTTACTCTGGCAGAATCCGGTAAAGACTTCGGGCTGTTCCGTTATGTAGAGGAAGGGGCGGTTATCCGAAACCTGACTGTTTCCGGCGATATCTGCCCTGAAGGAAGTATGGAACATATTGGGGGAATTGCAGGCACCAACCGGGGGCGGATTGAAAAATGCGTTTTCCAGGGGACTTTGACTGCTAAGAAAACTGCTGGAGGAATTGCAGGCTATAACGCGCCGGAAGGAGTTATTGCAGACTGCACCAACCAGGGAACCCTGACTGTCACCAAGCAGGGCGGCGGGATTGCAGGGCGCAACGAAGGGACTATTAACTATTCGGACAACAAAGGGAACATTAACGCTTCCTCCCAAACAGTTTCTGAAATCATTGGGGAACAGCCTTCTATTACATTGGATTTTTCAAGCCTTGGAACAGATGAGAAAAAAATCAACTATATTGGAGGAATTGCAGGAACATCTTCCGGGCAGATTTTTTCCTGTTCCAACAGCGGGCAGGTAGGATACCAGCATACAGGGTATAACATTGGCGGGATTGTCGGCTACCATCAGGGGAAAACCGAAAACTGCACCAATAATGGGCAGGTTTACGGACGGAAAAATATTGGAGGGATTGCAGGGCAGTTTGAACCCCATGTTTTCACCATATATGAAGAAGATTCCTCCGACGACCTTCGCAGCCAGGGCAAAGATCTCCGCCATATGATGGATTCCCTTTCTGACACCCTTGGAAATGCGGCGGATTCCGCTGGGAGCCATATGGACGATATTGGCGACACGATGGATGAACTTTCCACCCTGGTAAATGATAATATAGACTATTATCTTGACTGGGGGGATGATTTCTCCAAAGATATCCAGGGGGAGCTGGATGATTTGGAAGATACTTTCGACCGCCTTGGAGTAGACGCCCGCCCTATCCGCCGTCCTTTGCAGGATATCCGAAGCGATTTAAATGATTTTAACAACATACTGGATGAAATGGGTTCCGGCGGAGACAAGACTGAATGGAACAAGGTGGAAAACAATGTCCATCAAAGCCTAAAGACATTAAACCAGATCATGAAAATCCGTACAGAGCTTAACCAGAATATCAACGACCTGGTTGCCATGCTGCGGTCACTGAAGCCTGAGCCAACGCCTCCGCCAGAGGGGGAAACCCCCGGGGAAGGCGAAGAAAATCCGGGTGAAGAATCCCCTTCCCCTGGTCTTCCCGCTGAAACAATCCAACAGATAACAGAACAGGCTGAAGATTTAATTGATTATATTTCCAGATACCTAACCGATTTAGAAGCCGAAATAGAGGACACAGACGAAATAGAGGAAAACTCTGAAACGGCGCAGTCTATGGACTATTTCTGTTCAACGGCGCTTGCACAGGTAGATGAAATAGAATCCCTTCTGGCTAATGAGGATATTCCGCCTCAGGATGCAGAGGCAATCCAGCAGAAGCTTGCAGCTATCCGAAAAAACATCCAAGATATAAACGCGCTGTTAGGCTCTTTGGTTGGCCCCAATGGGACAACTGAAGAAATTGACTGGGATAAACTCCATACAGAAACGCAGGACACTAAGGACAGCATTTCTGCCCTGCGCAGAAAGGGAAACTCTATTTTAGGGAATATAGATGATCTTTTATATGAGCTTTCGGATTCCGGGGATGAGCTGCACGAAGACACCCAGGATGTAAGACGGCAGGCGGAACATTTATCCGACTATGTGCGAACTTCCCTCAACAGCCTGCGCAAAGACGCAGACACAACGCATAAAGACGTTGACAGGCAAACAGATGCCCTGTCTGATCAGATGAAAGGTTTAAAAAACGATATGCGGGACTATCGGAGCCAGATCAGCAGACAACTTGACATTATCAGCGAGCAGTTGGGGCTTTTAGGCGATACTGCTGCTGACGGACTGGACAATATCCGCGACAAACTGGTTGTTGATCCAGATGAAGAACTCTACAACGATCTTTCTGACGACGAAACTACTGACGCAGAGCGGGGAATTATTTCCCGATGCCGGAACAATGGCAGCATAGCAGCAGATATCAACGGTGGCGGGATTATAGGGTTAATCGGGGTTGAGATGGATTTAGAATCTGATTTTTCCATAGAAGAAATCGGGAAACGGAGTTTCAATTCTGACTCCAACCTTCGGGCAACAGTACTGACAAGCCGCAACTTTGGAAACGTGACTGTTAAAAACAACTGTGCTGGAGGAATTGTAGGACGTTCTGATGCTGGCGCGGTGATCCGCTGTGACAACTTCGGGGAAGTCAAATCCACCAGCGGCAGTTATGCAGGAGGGATTGCAGGAAGGAGCCATTTCCTTATCCGTGAAAGCTATTCACTCTGCGACGTAACCGGGCAGGATTACGTTGGGGGAATTGCCGGTTTGGGGTGCAGTGCCAACAACAACTATGTCATGGCAGGCATATACAGCGAAACCGGGGAGAAAAACGGGAGCATTTTCGGGGACATTGACGATGAAGGCACACCTTCCCTTTATCAGAACTACTACATTGACGAAGGTTTGGCGGCTGTAAACAACCTTACCTATGAAAGCGCCGCCCAGCCTATCCGATATCAGGATTTACTAAAGGTTGATGGAACCCCCAAGGAATTCCAATCCTTTACCATACAATTTGCAGCGGATGGTAAAATTGTAAAGAGAATTTCCTGTAATTACGGCCAATCTATTAAGCCGGAAGAAATCCCCCCTGTTCCTGAACATAACGGGCTTGCCGGGGTTTGGGAAGATAAAGACCTTTCCTTTATCCGCCGCAACATGACCATTGAAGCAAAATACAGCGACTTTTTAACGACGATTGCTTCACCAGAGGATACCCCGCTTTTATTCGCTGTTGGCAACTATCGGACACAGAACCAACTGGTTTGTAATGAACTTCCAATAGAGGATGTTCCTCACATTGAGGGGTATCAGCCCATTAGGGCATACCACTACCAGATCCTTTTTGACAGCATTGCCCCGAAATCTCCCTCTAAACTTAGAGTTTTAGCCGATGATGGGAAGAATTACGCCATCCTTGCATGGAATGACGAAGGGGATACTGCTTTGATTCAGCCTGTGAAAGATGGGAGGTATTTGGCCTTTGCTTCCGATATGCAGAATTTTGCTGTTGTGAAAGCAAAAAGTGCATTGCCTTTAGTGGGGATTTGTGTTTCTGTGACAGCATTGGTTTTGGCTTTTGTTGTGATTCGGAAAAGAAAAATTGCGGGCATTGCCCCTGCTCCCAAAAATGAGAAAATGCGGGATCAGGTTCCACCTGATGCGGAGAAACCATCAGAAGAACAGGAAAAGGAATAGCTGATTTGCGGGAGTAAGCTAAGACGAGTACAGGCTAGGGCGGATTAAAAAGGTTTCGGGTCCAGGGGGCTTTCCTAAAAAGCCCCCTGGTCGCGCCCGCAGGCGCGAAATACCCCAGCAGGCTTAAAGCCAAGGCAAACCTTACCTAAGAGCCTGATAACTAACCGCTTCGTCAGTATTTAAAATAAAGCCCGCTGGAATTGCTCAGGGGGAGAGATAAGATTGGAAATGAAGCCAGCTTGGTGGGAGCAGCCCCATTAAGCGGGCTTTCTTCCTCTTCGTCCAACTCCGCAGAGT
>CAOJXI010000129.1 GCA_948465665.1 uncultured Clostridia bacterium
CCAATCCCAATCTTATCCCACCCCCGAAGCAATTCCAGCGGGCTTTTTATTTTGAATACTGACGAAACGGTTAGTTATCAGTCTCTTAGGTAAGGTTTCTGTTTACTTTCAGCTCGCTGGGGTATTTCGCGCCTGCGGGCGCGACCAGGGGGCTTTTTAGGAAAGCCCCCTGGACCCGAAACCTTTTTAATCCGCCCCAGCTTGTACTCATCTTAGCTTTCTCCCGCAAATTTGCTTTACTAAACTCTATCTTTATTGCAGACAGAAAAAGCGCCAGGCGAAACCTTATTTTGCCTGGCGCTCTACACACGGTTTAAGACTTTGTAATTTTCAGTTTTTTTGCGTCATACCGGCTTACTGCTGCGCTGTTAAACGAAACATTCAGTTCTTTCCCCCACTGAATCAACCGGTCTTCAAACTCGTCTGCTTTCATTTCCGACAGTAAATAGCTTTGATTTTGCAGGAAAATGGGGCTTTCTGTTGTCACCTCGTTGACAATCACCAAATAAATATTTTCATCATCCTCAAATACAACTGGTTTCCCAGGAGTCGCTGATTTAATATTTTCCAGGAATGTTGCAGAATAGTCCGAACCTTCCCGCATGATAGTCAAATTTGTGTTTACATTTGAGGATTCGGAAGAATCCGGCTGTTGTTCTTTTTGATATTCTTCGGCTATTGTCTGGATACTTTCGCCGTTTTCGATCCGTTTCTGGTATCCCTTTGCCTTTTCCATCAGTTTTTCTGTTTCTTCTTTGGAAAGAGCAGTTTCCCCGGCTTCGTCCATAGTAGACAGCGCGATTTGCTCCAAATTGATATATTCCTGGTTAAATTTCGCTAGGATATCTGCTGATGGTACAGCTTCCGAACCATTTTCCCCATAAATCGCGTTAAACAGCTCTGAACGTTTATAGGTATTTTCTATGGATTTTTGGAATGATTCTTTCCCTATCCCGTTTTCCTCGTATATGCCTTGGTAATAGCTCCATTGGGATTCTACCGCATAAGTGATTTGTGCTTGGGACAATTCATCAAAGGATAAACCCATTTCATCAAATTTTTTCTCAGCGGCAAAATATCCGTATACGTTTTCCTGCGTTCTGGTACGCACCCAGGAAGAAAAATCTTCCCCGTCTATCGTGTTTTTCCATAGGTTGGTTTGTTCGGCGTTGTCAACTTTGCCCATTCCTTCGGAGTAAGCGGATAGAACTTGGTTAATATAGACTCCTGCCGGCATCCTCAGCCCATCACATTCCGCTCCCCAGGATGTGTCGCTGCATCCCCCCATAGCTATTAGGGATACTGCCAGCAAAGAAGCACCGGCTGTTTTTAACGCCTTGCTGTGTCGTGACATTTTTAATTTTCTCCTTTTTTCTGTTGTTCCTTTATCCTTACCATGCCTTGATAACAGACCGATTATACACCAAAGTATAAGAAAAGTCAAAGAAAATCAGGGCTGGCTTTTACCGTCAGGGTTCTTCTTTTTTCTGGTTCTTTTCTGTCAGCCACGCTTTAAAATGTGCGTAATCTTCCCGGCGTTCTTCTCTTGATTTTTCATATAGCTGATCCAGTACCTTTAAAAACGGCTCCAGTTCTTCTTCGGTATATCCCTCCAGCAGCCACTCGTAAAACATGGATTCCGCTCCTGTTTTATCTGCGCGTATTTCCAATGCCTTTTCGGTACTATAAATATTGTTTGCGCGTCGGTCCCTCTCGTCCCGCTTCCGAATCACAAGCCCCTTTTTTTCCAGGTTTGTAATCATACGTGCCACTGCTGCCTTGTCAACATGAAGCTGTTCCTGTAAATAGGACTGCGTTGTTCCTTCGTTTTTCCGTATCAGCAAAAGACATTCGTATTCTGTCGAACCAACGCCCAGTTTGGCCAGTGACCCATTCGCATACCTTTGCGCACAGCGTGCAATTTTGCTTATTTTACGGTTCGTCTGCTCCATTTTTGTCCGCTTCCTTCCAACGGAAAAATCGTTTTGGCTTCAACACAGCAGGGGAGTTAGGGGAATTTACGTTTATTCGTCATGTACAGATTTTTTTTGCCTTCTTTCAGAGGAACGTCCCCTCTGCCCTCTGTGGCTGAAGCCTTTCATCGGAATTGTACTCATTTGGGCGCTGGCTTTTTGCCCGCAGATTTTAAAGCTGCGAAGCCGTTCCAGAATTTCCCCTGCCTTATCTGCAGGTACGCCTACGACGGATTGTTCCTCGAACAGTTCAATCTTTCCAATTTCATTCCCGGAAATACCTGTGTACTGTGTAATAGCCCCCACAATATTTCCCGGCATAACGCGCTGCTTTTTCCCAACGCTTAAAAGAATATAGCTTACTTTCTGATTGCTGCGCCTGCCCCGCTCCAAGCTTCCGCGGCGGCTGTGTACAGCGGTAGAGCGTGTTGGCTCTGGCTGCACAGGGGGGACATCAGGCAGTTCCTGAAGCGGCTGCGCGTGACGCTCTAACAGCATGGCTACAATTTCCCGCGGGGAAACGTTCTGCTCCATACCGGAAGCAATCAGCGCATCAGCTAAATCTGAAAAGGGAAACCCATTTTCCGCTTGGGCTTTGCTGGACAGGGTTTCTAATGCGGAATCTAAAAGTTTTTTTCTGGATACATCGGAAATTTCTTCTTTGGACGGTAAAGCCATGGGAATAATAGAAGACTTTGCAATTTTAGCAATAGTATTAATCTGCCATTGCTGCTGTCTGCCGCAGCACAATGTAATGGCTACGCCGGATTTGCCTGCCCGACCAGTACGTCCAATGCGATGGATATAATATTCAGGGTCTTGGGGAATGTCGTAGTTAATAACAAAATCAATATTTTCCACATCAATTCCTCTTGCGGCCACATCAGTGGCAACCAAAAGGTTTGTGCGGGCGGATTTAAAGCCTGAAAGAACCTGTGTCCGCTGGGGCTGTTTCATATCCCCATGAAGGGCTTCAGCGCTGAAACCATGAGAATTCAGGTAAGCTGTCAATTCGTCAACGTTCTTTTTGGTGTTGCAGAAAATAATAGCTAACTTAGGCTCATAATAGCGGAGGATAAGGTTAAGGGCATCCATTTTACGCAAAGCCGGAACGTTATAGGAAATTTGACGGATAGCCTTTACAGAAGGCTGCTTTTTGTCAATCTCCACCATGGCGGGGTTATTCTGGAAGTCATGGGTCAGCCGGAGAATTTCCGGCGGCATAGTGGCGGAGAAAAGAACTGTCTGCCGCTCTGAAGGAGTTTCTTTTAAGATTGTTTCAATATCTTCCTTAAAGCCCATGCTTAACATTTCGTCGGCTTCATCAAGAATGACTAGCTGCACATTGTCCAGCTTTAAGGTTCCCCGGCGCATGTGATCCATAATACGTCCCGGCGTTCCAACCACAACATTTGCTCCAGATTGCAGCGCGTAAATCTGACGCTGCATGGATACGCCGCCGTAGACTTCTTCCGGGCGGACTCCTGGACGATACCGGGACAGTTTACGCAGTTCTGCGCAAGCCTGCATGGCAAGCTCACGGGTTGGACATAATACAAGAACCTGTACTTTCCGGCTGCCTGCATCTACCGATTCAACCGCAGGGATGCCAAAGGCCAGGGTTTTCCCGGTTCCGGTCTGGGAACGGCCTATCATATCCCGGCCTTCCCGGATGATAGGGATACTCTGCGCCTGGATTTCAGTTGCATCAGTAAAACCTAAATCCTCTACTGCCCGGAGCAGGGGTTCTGTTAAGTCTAATTGAATAAATGGGGTACAATTCATAGAAAGGAGCAACCTCTTTTTTCATAAGCTTTGCACTGACAAACCGCCGGTTATTTTTGCTAGTTAAAATGATATAATGCCCTTGTACGGTTATTCAGCACAAGCATAATTTAGTATACTCTATTTACAGTTGAAAAGGCAACTATCAGAACCCCTTTTTGTAAATATTTACAATTTCATCATACAATATTGCATAAATTGAGAAAGCGATTTCAAGTCAGGAATTGGGATTTCCGCGGTATAAAGCAATCAGGGTTGTTTCAGTAGCGACAAGGTTCCCGCCATGATATCGGAGGTAAAATTCATACCCTGGACAAATTTCATCTACCATACGGGGGATTTTCCATAAATCTTCATTATTATGATAAACGGACAGCGCAAGTTTGGGATGACTGTTCTGGATATGTTTGGCGCATCCCAAAAGGGCCTTTTGCTCCGCTCCTTCGATATCCATTTTAATAAAAGTGACAGGCTCTGAAATATCATCGTCAATGGGAAGGGTTTGGACTTCAATATTTCCCTGCTTTGCCAGGATATTGGCAGACACATCCGTATCATTGGCAGTAATGTACATAACCCCATGTGAATTGCTTGCATCCTTCATCCGGTATACTATATTGGGATACTCCCGGAGGTTATTTTGCAGGATGCGGAAGGTAGCGGGTGTGATTTCATAGCAGTAAATCCTTTTATAACTGCCTGTGCCATAAGTACGGATATAATCCAAAACGGTATCTCCAACAAATACCCCAAGGTCTACAAAAACTTCATCCTTTGCCACCTGGATTAAACCTAAATCAAAATAATCGGGATAGGTGCTTTCCCTTGCAGCCCCCAGAGTGGAAAAATCATAGGAAAGCCAGTTGCTTAACATACCCAGCAAGACAATTTTAGAGCGGTAATCTTTCAGGCGGTTATAAAGCCATAGAAAATCCCGCCAATGGTCATGGAGCGCCGCTGAACGGTTTTCTAAAATTTGGTAATCATTATTTTGCGGATTCAGGGAGCCCCAAAATGCAAAACGGCGGAAATAATCAATATGGTTCTGCTGGAGGTTTTTATCCAGTCTTTGAAATCCATCTTTTAGGTGTTGTAAAATATTTTCATAGGGGAGCTGGCTGATTTCCCCAATCATTTTATAGAACCGGGAATCTATGGAATTAAATTTGCTTAGTTTAGATATTTCTGTTTGTATTGGGGGATTTGCCTGAAGGGATATCCGCCATTGTTTTAATTCTTTCAGGCGCTCCAGAACCAATTCAGGCTGCATTGTGATTTCTTTCGGGAAGGTAATAATTTGCCGGGGGGTATTTTCCCTGGATGGGTTATTTTGAAGATACGTCAAAATTGCCTTTTGAGCCGTTTCAATATCTTCAAAAAGATACTGGACGCTTTCCAAGGCGTTTTTCTCTATTTGAGCCTGGATATAGGTTTCGGCTTCCTCTATGGTGGAAACAAGAGATAAAATTTCCATAATATAGAACTCCCTTTTCTATATTAAATATAGTATCGTTATTTTATCATAACACTTTTTTACAGCCTTTTTAATGATAGGGCTTTCTGAATCTTTTCCTAATTAGGTCTTTCCATATAGTCCCTTTTATGATAAAATAAAACAAGACGACTCAAATAAGAAGCCATTTACATGGGGCAGCCCAAACATGGCATATCCGAATTATGATTCAGGAGGATCGCACATGAAAGCAGTTATTACAGTAATTGGCCGGGACATGGTAGGGATACTGGCTAAAGTCAGCGCCTTATGTGCGCAGCACAATATTAATGTTACAGACGTAACTCAATCAGTAATGCAGGATTTATTCGCTATGATTATGTTAGCGGATATCAGTTCCATGACAGTTCATTTCAGTGAACTGGTAGATGAAATGGAAGCTTTAGGAAAGGAAATGGGATTGTCCATACATGTTATGCACGAGGATATTTTTAATTCCATGCACCGTATTTGAAAAAACTTGAAAAAGAAAGGGGGAATCACCATTGATGAATGTAAACGATATCCTGGAAACAGTAACCATGATACAAGATGAAAACCTTGATATACGTACAATCACCATGGGAATATCCCTGTTGGACTGCTGCGACAGCGATATCAGCCGTTCCTGCCGCAGAGTATACGATAAAATAACGTCAAAGGCCCGCGACCTGGTAAAAAGCGGGGAAGAAATTGAAAAAAGGTATGGGATACCTATAATTAATAAACGTATTTCTGTTACGCCTATTGCCATACTGGCTGCAGCCAGCGGGGGAGACCCTGTTGAATATGCCCTGACACTGGAAAAAGCAGCGCAAACTGTCGGCGTTAATTTTATTGGCGGGTATACTGCGTTGGTACATAAGGGCTTTGCTGCTGGAGATCTGGAATTAATTCGTTCTATTCCAGAGGCTCTTTCCAGGACGGAACACGTCTGCTCCTCTGTCAATATTGGGTCAACTAAGAGCGGGATTAATATGGATGCAGTGCGTATGATGGGCGGGATTGTGAAACAGACTTCCGAGCTGACCGCTGACCGTGACTGCATTGGAAGCGCTAAACTGGTTGTATTCTGCAATGCGCCGGAGGATAACCCCTTTATGGCTGGCGCGTTCCATGGGCCGGGAGAACCTGACTGTGTTCTTAACGTTGGGGTATCTGGGCCAGGGGTGGTTCGGGCGGCTTTGGCAAAGGCTGGCGACTGCTCCATTGACGAAGTAGCTGACATTGTGAAAAAGACAGCTTTTAAGATTACACGTATGGGGCAGCTTGTAGGAGACGCGGCTTCCAAAATGCTGGGAGTTCCTTTTGGAATCGTTGATTTATCGCTGGCTCCGACTCCTGCTGTGGGGGATTCCGTTGCACACATTTTAGAGGAAATGGGGCTTGAAACCTGCGGTGCCCATGGGACTACCGCCTGTTTAGCTTTACTGAACGACGCTGTTAAAAAAGGCGGCGTGATGGCTTCTTCCAGGGTGGGTGGATTGTCCGGCGCTTTTATCCCCGTTACGGAAGATGCCGGTATGATCCATGCGGCTAGGATTGGGGCGCTTTCTATTGAAAAATTAGAGGCGATGACTGCGGTTTGCTCCGTTGGTTTGGATATGATTGTTATTCCCGGTAATACTTCTGCGGAAGTGATTTCTGCTATTATTGCGGATGAGGCTGCTATCGGGATGGTGAATTCTAAGACAACGGCTGTAAGGGTTATACCTGCTATCGGGAAACAAGTGGGCGATGAGTTGGAATTTGGAGGATTGTTGGGAAGCGGCCCAGTTATGAAGGTGAATACGACTTCACCAGCAAAGTTTATTGCCAGAGGAGGACATATTCCCGCTCCATTGCAAAGTCTGAAGAATTAAGAGAAAAGAGGGTTTGGAAATTGGGCGAATTCCCAAGTTCCAAACCCTTTTTGTTGGATAAGGCTAATTTGCGGGGATAAGCTAAGATGAGTACAAGCTAGGGCGGATTAAAAAGGTTTCGGGTCCAGGGGGCTTTCCTAAAAAGCCCCCTGGTCGCGCCCGCAGGCGCGAAATACCCCAGCAGGCTTAAAGATAACAGAAACCTTGCCTAAGAAACGATAACTAACCGTTTCGTCAGTATTCAAAATAAAAAGCCCGCTGGAATTGCTTAG
>CAOJXI010000130.1 GCA_948465665.1 uncultured Clostridia bacterium
CCGAAGCAATTCCAGCGGGCTTTTGATTTTGAATACTGACGAAGCGGTTAGCTATTAGGCTCTTAGGTAAGGCTTTCCTTGGCTTTAAGCCTGCTGGGGTATTTCGCCCTCTGCGGAGGGCGACCAAAGGAACTTTTTAGGAAAGTTCCTCTGGACTCTTCAAACCTTTTTAATCCGCCCCAGCTTGTACTCATCTTAGCTCTCCCCCGCAAATCAGCTTCATCGACTCCTAAATTATTCTTTTCTTTTTTTCTTCTGGTAAAGGCAGAAAGAATATATACAAGGAATTAAAATCAATGGTATCATAATCCCCCATAAAAGCCAATGCCACTGTAAAAAGACATTTATCATAAACACTATTCCGCCCAATACAAAAAGCTTTCCAGCCAGCCGGTGAGTTTTTCGCCAATTATCCTCGTCGGTAAGCGTCCAGGGAAGTTTAATCCCAATAGTAAAGTTCGGCCCGCTTTTTGGGAGGTAATTCCCAAGAACCAGCAGCAATATCCCTAAAAATAGATAGATACCTTTTTCAATTCCAAAGTATTCCGACAATCCCAGCGCATGGGAATAAATGGAGTAACCGCATATAAGGGAGGAAGCCGGCACAATCCAAAGGATAGCCTGGTAAGCTTTGTCGCTGATATTCTTCCCTTTAGGGTCAGCAGATGTAACAAAAACGCATATTAATTGGATAATAAGCAGAAACATAGGCAGCCCGAAAACAGCGAAAATTTTGCCGCTCCATCCGTTGGGCGTTCCGTCCATTCCAAAATGTGTTGCAATCCGTTCTGGAAGCCTGTTCCATAGTATCAGCCCCGCAAAAAGCGGCGACAGGGTCAGCAGGCATGTAATAATGACAGACTTTTTATGTCGTTTTATCATTCTTGCTCTCTCCTTTCAGGTCAGACAGCCATAACATAACTTCCTCTAATACGCTTACCCGTAATTCATAGTAAATAAAATTCTTTTCCCGGCGTTCTGCAATCAAATCAGCTTTTTTTAATGTGCTGAGATGATAAGACATTGTTGCTCCTGTCAGATTGAAGTGCTTCCCAATTTCACCTGCGGTGAGCGGGCTTTCCTTTAGCAGCGTTAGGATTTCCCGCCGCACAGGATCCGATAAGGCTTTAAAGGTTTCCCCAAAACCCACTTTATCACCTGGTTTCTATAATCTATTTAGAAAATTTTCTAAATAGATTATACTTTATATATCAGCTGTTGTCAATAGTTGAAAGAGGGGCTGAATTGATATAAATTTTACCATATCCAGAAAAGTTTTTGCAAAAGGGCTTGACAACTTTCCTCTTTTACGATTTAATAGAAAGAGTGATTGCAAAGAAAAAGAACATATGATTCTTTTTGTAGAAAAAAGGGGGAGCTTTATGGCGGAAATAAACAGCCAGGGATATGGTAACGACAGTATTTCATCCCTAAAAGGTGCAGACCGTGTAAGAAAACGTCCAGGGGTCATTTTCGGTTCAGACGGGCTGGAGGGATGCCAACATTCTGTATTTGAAATCCTCAGCAACTCCATTGATGAAGCCCGCGTTGGACGGGGCAGTAAAATAATCCTGACTAAATATAAAGATTGCGTTTATGAGGTAACAGATTTCGGCTGCGGCATACCAGTAGACTATAATCCTAGGGAAGAACGTTATAATTGGGAATTAGTCTTCTGTGAAATGTATGCTGGCGGCAAATATGATGATAATGGTGGAAACTATGAATTTTCCCTTGGGCTTAACGGCCTGGGCTTATGCGCCACCCAGTATTCCTCAGAATTTATGGATGTGGAAATCTTCCGCGACGGACAGCGTTTTACCCTTTCCTTCCAAAAAGGGGAGAATATAGGCGGCCTGCATAAAGAGCCTTTTAAGTATAAAAATACAGGAAGCCGTATCCGCTGGAAACCAGACCTAGATGTTTTTACAGAAATTGACATTCCAAAGGAGTATTTTGAGAATGTCCTGAAACGCCAGGCAGTTGTCAACGCAGGCGTAACCCTGATTCTTAGGATTGAAACAGAAAACGGGTTTGAAGAAACCCAGTACCTTTATAAAGATGGCATTGTGGACTATGTGCGGGAATTGGTGAAGGAAGGTTCAGAAACGCCTGATTCCCTTACCCCTGTCCAGTTCTGGCAGTGCGAACGAACCGGGCGCGACCGCGAGGACAAGCCGGAATATAAGGCAGTATTTAATATTGCCTGCTGTTTTTCCAACAAGCTGAAATTACAGGAATATTATCATAATTCCTCCCATTTGGAATATGGCGGTACCCCTGAAAAGGCGGTCAAGACAGCATTTGTCGCCCAGATAGACAGCTATCTTAAACAGGGGAACAAATACCTCAAGGGGGAAAGCAAAATCACATTTGCAGATGTGGACGAATGTCTTGTTTTGGTTTCGTCCTCCTTCTCGACGCAGACCTCTTATGAAAACCAGACGAAAAAATCAATTACCAACCGGTTTATATATGAAGCGATGAATGAATTCCTGCGCCATCAGTTGGAAGTCTATTTTTTGGAAAACCCCGATGACGCGCAGCGGATTGCAGAACAGATCCTTGTGAATAAGCGCAGCCGTGAAAATGCTGAAAAAACCCGCCAGAATTTAAAGAAAAAGCTCGCTGGTTCTATTGACCTTTCCAACCGCGTGCAAAAATTTGTAGACTGCCGCTCTAAGGATATTGCCCGGCGCGAAATTTACATCGTGGAAGGCGACTCCGCCCTTGGTTCAGTTAAGCTGGGCCGTGATGCCGAATTCCAGGCAGTTATCCCAGTACGGGGGAAAATCCTCAACTGCCTGAAAGCCGGGTATGATAAAATCTTTAAAAATGAAATTATTACAGACATTATTAAGGTTTTAGGATGCGGCGTTGAAGTGAAGGCAAAGGCAAACAAAGACCTTTCTTCTTTTGATTTGTCCTCCCTCCGATGGAATAAAATTGTAATCTGTACCGATGCGGATGTAGACGGGTTCCATATCCGCACGCTTATCCTTACCATGCTGTACCGCCTTACCCCTACCTTGATTGAGGAGGGATTTGTTTACATTGCCGAGTCTCCTTTATACGAGATTACTTCTGGTGAGAAAACTTATTTTGCCTATACTGACGACGAAAAAAATAAAATCCTCAAAAAACTGGATAAGAAGAAATTTACCATCCAGCGTTCCAAAGGGCTGGGTGAAAACGAACCGGATATGATGTGGCTTACAACAATGAACCCCGATACCCGCCGACTGATTAAAGTTACCCCTGCGGAAGCTGAAAAAACTGCTGCCATGTTTGAACTGTTCTGGGGGAACGACCTGGAAGGGCGGAGGAATTATATTGTCGAAAACGGCCATGAATATTTGGAACTGGCTGATATTTCATAGGTTTGTAAGATCCTAAACAGGCTCTAAGAAAGGAGCGGAAAGATGCCGCAGAAACGGAAAAAAGAACCTGCTTCCGTCAAACGCACCCAACAGGAAGCCCTCTTTGAAAACGCGGGCGTAGTAGTGGAGCAGCCTATTATAGATACCCTGGAAAAGAACTTTATGCCCTATGCCATGAGCATCATCCTTTCCCGCGCCATACCGGAAATTGACGGCTTTAAACCCTCCCACCGGAAGCTGCTCTATACCATGTATAAAATGGGGCTGCTCAACGGAGGGCGTACAAAATCCGCCAATGTGGTGGGGCAGACAATGAAACTGAACCCCCATGGGGATATCCCAATTTATGAAACAATGGTTCGCCTTTCCAGGGGGTATGAAGTGCTGCTTCATCCATATGTAGATTCCAAGGGGAATTTTGGAAAAGCATATTCCAGGGACATGGCTTATGCCGCCTCCCGTTATACAGAAGTAAAGCTGGATGCAATCAGCGCTGAACTGTTCCGGGACATTGACAAGGATACAGTGGACTTTGTCGATAACTATGACAACTCCATGAAAGAACCTACCCTGTTGCCTGTAACCTTTCCCTCTGTCCTGACCAATTCCAATGTAGGGATTGCGGTAGGTATGGCAAGCTCTATTTGTTCCTTTAATTTGGCGGAACTGTGTGAAGCCACCATTGCTTTAATGAAAAATCCCCAGACGCCAATAGAGGATATTTTAAAGGCCCCTGATTTTTCAGGCGGCGGATACCTTATTTATAACCGCAGCGAGATAGATAAGGTCTACCAGACAGGGCGGGGGAATTTCCGCATCCGTTCCCGCTACCAGTTTGATAAGTCCAATAACTGTATTGAAATCACTGAAATTCCCCCGACGACCACAGTTGAAGCCATTATGGACAAGGTGGTCGATCTGGTGAAATCGGGAAAAATCCGTGAAATATCCGATATGCGGGATGAAACGGATTTGTCTGGATTGAAACTCACCATTGACCTGAAGCGCGGCGTTGACCCGGATAAGCTGATGCAGAAACTTTGCCGCCTTACCCCGCTGGAGGATGCTTTTTCCTGCAACTTCAATGTTTTAATTAATGGAACCCCAAGGGTTATGGGAGTATACGAACTGCTGGGGGAATGGATTTCCTTCCGCCAGAACGCTGTCCGCAGGCGTGTTTCCTTTGACCTGAAAAAAATGTCAGAAAAGCTCCACCTCCTGAAAGGTTTGGAGAAAATCCTGCTGGATATTGACAAGGCTGTCCGCATTGTCCGCGAAACAGAACAAGAAAACGACGTTGTTCCCAATTTAATGATTGGGTTTGGAATTGATCAAATCCAGGCGGAATATGTTGCTGAAATCCGCCTGCGCCACCTGAACCGGGAGTACATCCTAAAACGTACTGCTGAAATCTCCGAACTGGAAGGGCAGATTGCCGAATTACAGGGGATTTTGGAAGACCCTAAAAAAATACGGAACATTATTGCAAAAGAGCTTCGGGACGTATCCAAAAAATTTGGCAAACCCAGGCGCACCCTTATCCTGTATGCAGACCAGCAGCAGGAGGAGGAACCTCTGGAGGAAATCCCGGATTATGCGGTACGGCTGTTCTTTACCAGAGAAGGGTATTTCAAAAAAATAACGCCCCTTTCCCTGCGCCTGAGCGGGGAGCACAAACTAAAAGAGGGAGACGCTGTTGTTCAGGATGTAGAAAGTTCCAATGCGGCAGAACTGCTTTTCTTTACTAACATGGGGCAGGTTTACAAGTGCCGCGCCTGCGAATTTGACGACACAAAGGCAAGCGTAATGGGTGACTATCTGCCTGCCCGTTTAGGCATGGACGAAGGAGAAATTCCCGTTTACATGGCGGTTACAAAGGAGTACAATGGATACATGCTCTTTGCCTTTGAAAACGGCAAAGCCGCTAAAATTGAAATGTCCGCCTATATGACCAAAACCAGGCGTAAGAAGCTGACCGGGGCATACAGTGACAAATCCCCCCTGATTGCCGCCATTTATCTGGATGAAGATCAGGACATGGTATTCCTGTCTGCCGGGAGGGTTATTGTGGCCCATTCGTCCCTTATCACCGTTAAAACGACCAGGGAGAGCCAGGGGCTCCAGGTGATGCAGCTCAAGAAAAACGCCAAGCTGGAAAAAATGCTGCCGCTGAAAGATGGAATGTTTGAAAACCCTCAGAAATACCGTCCTAAGAATATCCCATCCATGGGCAGTTTTTTAAAGCAGGAGGATTTAGGGGAACAGATGACACTTTAGAGGATGGTGCTTTTAAATGGATGCGATTGTACAGAAATATTTAACCTGTTTGAAGGATGCTTACTATGAACAGCGTGCCGGCAAAGAATGGGAGGACTTTGAAAAAGTTGTCCATGGGGCAAGCAAGGAAGATATAAACGGCCTGCGCAAGCTGTACCCCGATATCCCGGAAAGTTTGGTGCAGCTTTTGGAATTTGCAGACGGGACATACTGGAGGGAATATGCTGGGAAGACGATTGGTTTCTACTTCCTTGGTTCTGATTTGGAGGAATATCCCTATTACCTTTTATCTGCCCAGCAAATGACTGAAATTCGCACAATGGACTGGCTGGAGGATTACATTGATCGGGCATATGGCGATGCGGTGGAAATTGACGACAAAATTATTGACGACTCCGAAAAAATGAAATGGCTGCATTTTTCCGACTGCATGAATAACGGAGGGACTTCACAGCTTTTTATTGATTTTACCCCTTCTAACGCAGGGATAAAGGGACAGATTATAAGATATGTCCATGACCCGGATGAACTGGCTGTGATTGCTGACAGCTTTGATGAATACTTGGAAATGCTGATAGAATCTGGATGTGATTTTATCAATGAAGATACCATTGGCGAAGATTTTGACGATGAATAAATATTAGGGGGTTTTTACTATGACATGGGGGATTATCGGCGCGATGGATTCCGAGGTCGCTTTGCTCCGCGACAGCATGGACATTGAAAGGACAGAGGAGATTTCCGGGCTTATTTACTACATTGGCACACTTTGCGGGCAGCAAGTGATTGTTGTTTGTTGCAGTATTGGCAAGGTAAATGCCGCGATCTGCGCCCAGACGCTGGCTTCTGTTTTTAAGGTGGACAGGCTTGTCAATGTCGGCGTTGCAGGGGCGCTGGATGAAAGGCTGAATATTTTTGATGTTGTTGTTTCAGATATGTTGTGCTACCATGACGCTGATTTGGGAATATTGGCGCGTAATCCTCCTTTCTGCTCTGAATATTATGCGGATAAGGATTTAGTTCAGTTGGCAACTAGGGCTTGCAGCCGGATTTCTGGGAATGGCTTCAACTGCTTTGTCGGAAGGATTGTTTCCGGGGATAGGTTTATTTCCGAAAATACGGAGAAAAAACGGATTGTGGAGGAGTTCCATCCTATGTGCGTCGAAATGGAAGGCGCAGCAGTGGGACATGTTGCGGCTGCAAATAAAATCCCGTTTGTTGTTATCCGTAGTATGTCCGATGGGGCTGATGATAACGCGGATGTTAGTTTTGATGAGTTTGCTCCGAAAGCAGCAGAACATTCGGCAAGGATAATTATGGGGATTTTAGAGTTGGCATAAAGCTAATTTGCGGGTACAGCCTACGATGACCGCAAACTAAAGCGGATTAAAAAGGTTTCGGGTCCAGGGGGCTGTTCCTCAAAAGCCCCCTGGTCGCGCCCGCAGGCGCGAAACACCCCAGCGAGCTTAAAGCCAAGGTAAGCCTTACCTAAGAGACTGATAACTAACCACTTCGTCAGTATTTAAAATCAAAAGCCCGCTGGAATTGCTTCGTAGGAGGGATAAGATTGGGATTGGAACCAACTTGGTGGGAGCAGCCCCATTAAGCGGGCTTTCTTCCGCTTCGTCCAACTCCGCAGAGTTGGACA
>CAOJXI010000131.1 GCA_948465665.1 uncultured Clostridia bacterium
GTTCAGCTCTGCTGAACTCAGCCCGCCAGAGTTGGACAAAAACCTCCAAGTTTCCCTACAGCCACCCAGCAAACCAACGGTTTGCCATGATGGCGTACCTAATACCGAAAAGCAGAAAATTACATCAATGGGTTCTGTAAAAGGGCTGTTTTTCAAAGGGAGCGGAAATAACCCGCTCCCCTAAAAAACGCCTTGTTAATGTTCATAAGTATCATACAGGCTGCGGATGCGAAGATGTTTTTTCAGTTCCTCTAAAGAAATATCTTCAATCCCGCGTATCAGAGCCCCAGTTTTCAATGTGCCGGAAGACAAAGTAATATCCTCTAAACGAAGTGTAACCACATAAGGAGCGCGTTCATACACATCAAAACCGTTGTCACTGAAAACCGCATCCATCCCGTCAAGGGAAAGCTCAACACATCTGGCAAATGCCTGAGCAGATACGGAAATAATAAAGCAGCTGTCTTTCTTTTCGAGCGTGCAGCTTAACTTGGGATCAACCAGGGAAAAATGTTTATCCGGTACAAACAAGATACATCCGTCAGCGATCAGGGAATTATCCTCTAAAAGTTGGAACCCGAAGAAAAGTTCTTCTTTCGGCTTGCCGCATCCGGCAATCAGGGCTCCAAAATCCCGTTCAAAAACCTTGGCGGAAGACATCGGCTCCATATCAACCGGCACAGCGGTCTGGAAAACCATATTCAAACGGCAGTCCCGCAGGAAAACACGCAGCACACCTTTCCGATGCTGGCGGCACTCGTTGACAGCCCAGATTTCCATTTGTTCCCCATCCTCCACAACGGAGGCAGTAAACGGGGCATAAAACCGTTTTGCCCAGTAATGCAGGACTTTCCACCTGCCGAACCAGTCAATGCTTGACCAGGAAGCTACAGGCCAGCAGTCGTTAAGCTGCCAGTATACTGCCCCCATGCAGCGCCCGCGGTTCCTGCGCCAGTGTTCCACGCCGTATTTCATAGCCCTTGCCTGTAAAAGCTGGGAGACATAGGAAAGGCTGTCATAATCTTTGGGATAGCGGTAATGGCGGGAAATAGATTGAAGGATTTTCCCATTGGCGGCAGGATTTTTCTGATGGTTTTCCATAACTTTGGAAAAGACGTTGCGGTCTTCCGACAAAGTAAAGGTTTCCATTGTTTTTTGACAGGGAAAGGATTGGAACCCAAATTCAGAGCAGAAACGGAAATAATGCTGGCGGTAAATTTCAAATGGCTTTGACCCATGCCAGACGTCCCAGTAATGCACATCCCCCCGGTCAAAACTGTTAGGCTCCTGGAACCCTCCTTTGGAGGACGGCGAAGAAGGCCAGTAAAAGGTAACTGGATCCTCTTTGGCAAGGATCTCCGGGATAATCCCCTCAAACAGCCGCAGGTAATCAGCCCGCAGATGTTCTGGATGGTCTTTCACATCCCCCCAGCTAACCCAGGCTTCCTCCATCTCGTTGTTGCCGCACCAAAGCCCCAGGCAGGCGTGATGGCGTATCCGGCGGACATTTTCCGAAATTTCTTCCCGGATGGTGGACTCAAGTTCTGGCTCCAAAGCGTAAATATTGCAGGCAAACATAAAATCCTGCCATACAACAAGCCCCAGTTCATCGCAGCAGTCAAAGAAGTTATCTTCGGGATAGTAACCACCGCCCCAAACCCGGATACAGTTGAAATGGGCGGCGGCACAGTCTGATAACAACCGGCGGGTCTTTTCCGGGGTAATGCGGGAGAGAAAATTGTCCTGCGGGATATAATCCGCGCCCATGGCAAAAAATTTAACCCCGTTGACCGCAAAGGCAAACTCCTCGCCGAATTCGTCCTGCTCCCGGCTGACGGTCAATGTCCTCAAGCCAACCCGGCGTTCCCATGCGTCTAAAAAAAGGTTCCCGTCCTTTTCCAGACTAACGGAGACAGTATAAAGAGGCTGTCCGCCAAGGCCGTTGGGCCACCAGAGTTCCGGCTTCGGGATGGTCAGGAAAAGAAGGTTTTCCCCTTCCACAGCAGTACCGGAAACCGTTATTTCCTCCCCTTTTGGGGAAAGCGCTTTTAAATGGAGGGAAACATTTTCCTCACCATCCAGGCATACGGAAACCCGCGCCGATAACTTCACTGTATCTTTTTCATGAATCTGCTGGAGGAATACATCGGCAAGCATACAGGAAGAAGGAACTTCCAGGTATATATTCCCATGGATTCCCATATCAGGGAGCTGGGGACCCCAGTCCCATCCATACATATAATGGGCTTTCCGAAGGTAGTTGCTTCCCGGCATTGTGCCAGTATTGATGTATTGGATGTCCCCTTCCTGAAAGCGCTGTTCCCCATACGCCGCCGCGGAAGAAATAGAAACCGCCAGCAAGTTTTCCTCCTGCAAAAACTGTTTGACGGGAAATTTCCATGTATGGTGCATATTGTCCGCTTTCCCAACAGCCTGCCCGTTGAGGGAAATTTCCGCCAGAGTGTCCAAACCTTCCACACAGAGGAAAACCTGTTCCGCCTGCGCTGCCTCTTTCGGAATGGAAAAAGCTTTGGTAAAACGGCAGGGGTTTCGGAGGATTTCCGCCAGTCCAGGGGAATGTTCTTCATCCCGCCAAAAAGGGTTTGGGATTTTTTCTGCGTCCAGGAGATTGCTTAGCAGGGAGCCGGGGACATTGGCGGGAAGGTTTTCCCCTTTTGCCCCATAGCTTAAACTCCATGTCCCGTTTAGGGAGTACTGATACATGATACAGCCCTCCTTTTAAAGATTGGCTTAAATATCCGCTGAAATATCAATATTTTCCCCGGTTAAGCCAACATACGCCCCATTTTTAGATTCGCTTGCGTCTGGATGCGCCAGCAGCCATTTATTCCGGGCAAACAGCATTTTATCTTCCAGGTTGGCTGGGGTAATGCTGGGCTTATCGGTATTGGTTCCCTTGGGCAGAACGATGATAACCCGGAAGCCTTCCCCTTTTTTGGCGCTGCATGGCGCATAGTGAAGGGTAGTCGCATAAACTTCAACCGCTGTACCCTTAGGAACTTTGAACGCCTTGACACAGGAAGTATCCAGTTTGCCGCCCTTGATGTCGTCCTCACGTGCCACTAAAAGGATTGCGTCGTCTGCCATAATGTTGACTTCGCTGTCGCGGTGGTATTCCAGGCAGTTCAGCATGGTATTGGTTCCATTGCAGTACCCAAACTGGATCGGCATACCGCCATAAACCTGATTCTGCACCTTTGTAAAAACAGGAAGGGATTCTAGGGCAGCGACGCTGGGAACATATTCCACATGGTCGGCTGGTTTTTCACTGACTTCCTCCAGCTTGTTCAGCAGTTCGGCAAAGTTGTAGCCTTCAATTACCTTTCCATACGCTGCAAAGCTTTCATCCATAACTGATACAATTTTCATTTTGTCAAACCTCCGTTTTCTTACAACACGTTTAATCTTCATACATTCCTTTGGCAAGGAGTTTCTTTTCTTCCATCAGGATCCTGCCCTTTGCAATCATCCATTCGATTTCCAGGTTTTCGCTAAGGATTAAAAGGTCAGCATCACTTTCCGGCTTCAGGCAGCCTTTCCGGGGGTATATTTCCAATGCCTTTGCAATATTTTCCGTTACCAGGCAAAGCGCTTTTCCAAGCGGAACCCCCTGTTCCCGATGCAATGCCAATATGGTTTCATAAAGCGTGGACATTTTCGCCGCGGTTATGCCTACCAGCTCCCATTTCGGCCCCCATTTCGGCATACTGCCGTTGGAATCGGAACTTAATGTAATCCGGTCAAAAGGCGCCTGGCCAATTGCTTCTTTAATCCGTTCTGCCGACTGGCTGGGGTTTTCCCCGCTGGTGAAATCAATATACCCTCCCAGCTTAGCAAATTCCACTGCCGCCTCCACATTCCTTCCAAGGTGGGTTGGACGGAAATGTTTTGGAGGGATGGGGGTTGTTTTAATGATATCAACCAGCATATCCAGTTTTGCCCTGTCCGCTCCGGTATGGAGGTGGACATAGCCCGGCTTGCCGGAAACAAGCCCTGCAATCCTCGCCTCTGACGCTAAACGGATTAATTCCTCTTTGGTTACATTGGAGGAGCGATGATCCGATATGGCAAGTTTTACGCCAATACATTCATTTACAAAAATAATATCGTCGCCGACACTTCCGGTCAGCGTGGGGGACGGGTATTCATATGCCCCCGTCAGACAGTAGGCTGTAATGCCTTCTTCATTTAAAGCCTTGGTTTTTGCAAAAAGGTTCTCTACGCTGCGGGTTCTGGAATCTGTTCCAAGCAGTCCAACTAATGTTGTCACCCCTGCCTTGATTACAGTGGAAAGCATCAGTTCAGGGACGCGGGATGCAAAACCGCTTTCGCCGCCGCCCCCTGTGATATGGACATGCTGGTCAATAAGTCCAGGGATCACTTTCCGCCCCTGTACATCTATGACCCTTGTACCAGGATAGGAAAAGCTGATTTCAGGCTGTATGTCTGCAATCTGGCTGCTGCTGAGAAGTATGTCCCGCAAACCAAGGGGATTTGGTGCGTACAGGTCGGCATTTTTTATCAAGGTAAATATGACGGCATCCTCCTTTCTTTACTGCCCTGAAATGTCAGGGAAGGCTTTATGGGTATTATATCATGTTTTTGGAAATTCGGGGGATAATTTGATAAATTTTCATAAGAATTTATGAGCTATAACTTGTATTTATTTATCTCAGGCTGTGCCTGCATATCTGCTTTTACATTGGACTGCTATAAGATATTGCATTTTTGACACATATCAATTATAATAATAGTCAGACTTCAAGGATAGGAACGGATAACTATGGAAAAAGAAAAACGCTTGTCCGACAGTGTGGCGGACGAGATATTAAATATGATAACCATTGAAAAAAGGTTCAATCCCGGCGACAAGCTCCCCAATGAAAACGAATTATCCACCACCCTGCAAATCAGCCGGACAACGCTTCGGGAAGCAATCCGAATCCTGGCGACAAACGGGATTCTGGAAATCCAAAGGGGCAGGGGTACTTTTGTCGCGTCCCATCTGGACATTGCAGATAATGTCATCCTGGAACCCCTTGCTGCCGCCAGGGATAAAATGACCGCTAAAGATTTATATGAAATGCGTCTTATTTTTGAACCGGAAGCTGCGTATTTAGCCGCCTTACGCGCCAATGAACGCGAACGCCGGCGCATTGCCGACCTGGGCAGGCAGGTAGAAGCCAAACTTTTAAGCGGTGAAAACCGCACCAACGAAGAGCAGGCTTTTCACAAATCCATCGCCAAGGCTACCCATAATGAATTTATGCGCCAGCTTATGCCGGTAATTTACAAGGCGATTGACAAAGGCATACTGCTTTCAGAAAACAACAGCCAAGTTGCCCAGGACACCCTTTCAGATCACAGGATGATTGTAAATTTCCTGAAGTCAGGTAATGCGGAAGGTGCCAGATGCGCCATGAAAATCCATATCCTCCACGCTATGCAGAATCTGGGGCTTGAAACAGATTTAAAATGACTTTAGCTGTAAATTGAAATAACGTCTGCTGCGATTGCAGCAGACGTTATTTTTCATTCATCTGAAAACACTTTGCTCAATTCAATAAAGCACCCATCCAAAACGTTGACCTTTGCCACATCTTTCTGGCCGTAGTCTTCACAAAGGCGGAGAGAACCGCTGCTGTCCGGCAGAAATACCATTACAGACCTGTTTTCCGGGTCTGCAATCCAGTATTCCTGCACTCCTGCCTGCTGGTATAAGTTTAATTTCACAAGCCGGTCATGCCGGAGGGAGGAGGGCGAAAGGATTTCTATAATCAAATCCGGCGCCCCACGGCACCCAAGTTTATCCAGCTTGCTTTTGTCACATACCACGGAAATATCCGGCTCAACCACTGTATCAATATCCTCCAGACTGTCTCCGGTCTGCTCGAACAGGCGGACGCCAAACGGAGCGGGATAGACTTCACACTTTTTCCCTTCAAGGTAATTTGCAAGTTGGCGGGAAAGTTCCATACTGATTTTTTGATGGATTCTTGATGGCGGTGCCATCATAAACGCTTTGCCGTTGATAATTTCAACGCGTTCTCCCTCATCCCAAGAGAGGATATCCGCAAATGTGTACTGCTCCTTCTTCGCGGGAATTGACATAAATCATTCCTCCTCCAATTTGACCAGGAGTATGGTTATTTTCCGTTTCTCTGCTTTGTATATTCTATCCTTAATTTATGTGCCCTGTCCAGCTTGCAGCTTTTTTACTTCTTCCAAGGAAAGCTCAGTCATATCCGCAATTTCTTCCAACGAGTATTTCCCTGCCGCCAACATACGATAAACAATTCCTTTCGCGCGTTCCAATGCAGCTTCCAGTGCAGCTTGATTTCTCATATCCTCCATAGCTTTACACATAATAGCAACCCCTTCCTTGCTTTCTTTGAAAAATCGAACCCGATCCGCCAGTACATTGTAATACATATTCGCCGGATCGGTACAGGAAAAGTCGTGCATCAGCTTCCCAATAGGCGTTTCATCCCGATATGCACCGTTTACGTAAAGAATATGGGAGCCGTCTTCAAACTTTTTGCCGCTGCCGGAAATATACCGTTCAATCTTGTAAAGCGGCTGCCCATCGCCAATTACATCATGTTCTGTAATAAACACCACATAGGTTTCCGGCAGCATGTCAAAATCTTCGCCTTTCCGAAGAAGGTTTGCATCCATCATGCTGCTGTTATATCTTGCCCGTTTCCATCCGGCGCCTTTGTCGGAGCGCTGGATTTCCACATTTATTTTCCGCCCGCTACTGTCTGTTGCCAGAACATCCAGCCTTACAGAGCGGTTAAGCAGGTTTTCTACAAACACCTGTGTACGTACATCCACAACCACCAAATCAGGCATTTCCAGCACGATCCGCAGTACAAGCTGGATGTACTTGGTATCTCCTTCAAAACATTTTGTCAGGAAATCATCGTCCAGCAGGCGAAACCCTTTAAGCCGCTCTAAATCTTCCTGGTGAAGCTGGTCTATCCGTTCTGTCACTGTCAAATCTATCGCCTGCTTTCATTCCAAACTATCTGGTTCGCTTTCATACTATCACAAATCCAGCGTCTTTTCAAGGCAACAATACAAAAGAGAGCCGAGATATCCCAGCTCTCCATATAGTTCGTCGAAGGTTATCCCCTCATATCAAAATTGCGCCAATCTAACTTGAAGTTCGATAAAAGTCTCTGTTTTTCGGTCTTAGGTACGCCATCATCCGCAAACCGTTGGTTTGCTGGATGGCTGC
>CAOJXI010000132.1 GCA_948465665.1 uncultured Clostridia bacterium
AGTTCTCTCTTGCAGCCATCCAGCAAACCAACGGTTTGCGGATGATGGCGTACCGAAAGCCGAAAAACCATGAAATATTTCATCGGATGCAGGTTATTTTTAAAGGAGCAGTATTTATATTTAATAAAAATATTCTCTAAATAAATATTTAGCGAAATAATACAACTTTAATCCGTATTTGGCTTATTAGTAGGGGAAAAAGATTTGTCCTGCCCAGTTTTTTCTGAATTTTTATCTTTGCTTTTTGCCAGAAGCTCGTGTATGCCCATTATTAAGAGAAAACCTCCAAAAGCTTTCCTCAGCCATCCTACATCCAGCCATTGGGACAGCCAGCACCCCAAAAGCACGCCGGGAAGCCCGCAAAGAATCACCCATATAATTTGTTTCCACGCTACCAGCTTGTTCTTGGTATGGAACCAAAGCGATAAAGCCGCTACCGGCAGGAAAAGCAGCAGATTAATACCCTGTGCCTGCTGCTGGGGGATATCAGTCAAAAGGGCAAAGTAAAGCATCAGCACTGTTCCGCCGCCCAGCCCCAAAGCTGCACAAACCGCTGAAAAAAACGACGCAATTATAATAGAAACCATTAGCCCATCACCATCCGAATCCCGCCGTAAATCATCAAAAGGCCGAAAATGCGTTTCAACCATTTTGTAGATATTTTCGGCATCAGCAGGGCGCCCGCTGCACTTCCAGCCAGCGCGCCGGGCAAATAGGGGAGGGCGTCCTGGACTGTCATGGAACCGCGCCGTAAATAGAGCATTGTACTGACAAAAGACAGAGCCATCAGCAAAGCAACAGAGGAAGCATGGCTTTGTTTTTCATCTAATCCGCCGGAACGCAGGAAAGGGACAGCAACCATCCCGCCGCCTGCTCCAAAAAGGCCGTTTAAAACGCCTGTACAAAATCCGCCTGCTAAGGGAAGATATTTCTTTAACTTATCGTTTTGTTTTTCATTCATAGGAAATGGAACCCTCCGCAGTCTTAAAGATAGGCTTAGAGCCTATCCCAAAATTATCCTCACACATCTAATTCTGGGATAGGCTCTTATAGCAGTCCAAGAAAATACCGCAGCACATATTGGCACTGCGTTATTTCCTTGGACGGCTATAGTTTTCTCTTTTTTAAGCCAGTTATACGATGGATTCAATGGAAAAAGGTTCTGCTTTGCCGTAAGGCAAAACAGAACCTATTATTTTCAATATCCCGCTATGCCGTCACACAGCCGCTTAAAACCCGTCATTGACAGGTGGATGCCCTCCCCAGGTGTTCACGCTCCCTTCGTCCGGCAAAAGCCGGGAGGTCTGCAATCCGTCCGGGAGTATCAGGGCTTCCTAAAAAAAGGTGTTGGATTATAAAAAACCATGTTTACTCGAACACAGCAGGAATGATTATCTACCGGAGATTAGTATACACAGCAGCCAGGCAGCTATTCATTCTCCGGGTCTTCAACGATATCATAAAATTCTTCCAAGCGGCGGACGAAGATTTCAGAGATACGGTTAAATTCTGCGTCATCCTCAATTGGGGAGTAATAGAATTCTCCTTCATCTTCCACATCGTCAATAGCCTTGAGAATCATCAAATCCCCTTCGTCAAGATCTTCTTCCTCCTCTGACATATAAGGGGCAATTGCGATATAATGCCCTTCATCGCAGTCATAGGAATCTAAAATCTCAAATTCATACTCTTTGCCGTCATCATCTATTAAACTAATAAGGTCCGGCGAGAGATCATTTTCCTCCAATGATTCATCCGTAAAACCCTGGTCAAAATCTTTTTCAGACATTGGAAAAACCTCCATTCCAGTCCCCCAGGGGAACGGTTTCCGCCGCCATGCCCTGGATGCTTTCTAAGGACAGTTATATATTATCTTAAAAATTCCGTTTCGTCAATCCCATTTTGCAAATCTGCTGAAATAATTTTTTCTGCATTACTTTTTTGTGGAATTTAGTCAGATATATTATGAAAATACTTCCCATTCTAAACAGAAATGTGATATACTGTTGATATATATATCTGGATTTTTTTCATCCCTTCGGTTAAGATATAACAGGCGGGTTCCCTCCCATCTTGATAAAATTTACAAATAATGGAAAGGGCTACTTCTGGTATGAATTATGGAGTAATTGATATAGGGTCTAATACGATTCGGCTGGTGGTATATAATTGTACTATAAATCCAGAGGGCCGGAATGTATTAGAACAGCTTTTCAGCGGAAAGGAAACCGTTGGGCTTGCCAATTACGCGGCAAACCAAACTTTAAGCCATGAGGGAATTGAAAGAGCCTGTTCCGTCCTGCTCGGCTTTCAGAAAAACTTAAAGAGTTTGGGGATACAGAAAGTTTCTGTATTTGCGACCGCCTCTCTGCGCAATGTTTCCAATACCCAGGAGGCGGTTGGTATTATCCATGAAAAAACAGGTTTTTCGGTGAATGTTCTCTCCGGGGAGGAAGAAGCCCGGCTGGACTTTGCTGGTGCTTCTTATCTAATGCCTATGGCAAGCGGGGGATTAGTTGATATTGGGGGAGGGAGCACAGAATTTGTACAGTTCAAGGAAAAGCAAATTATAAATGCAGCCAGTATGCCTTTTGGCTCTTTGAGCATGTACCGCAAATATGTGTCAGAACTTCTTCCAACAGCAAAGGAATATAGTGAAATAAAACACCATGTACGGGAAGCATTAAAAACATTGCCGGTTCCTGCGGGAAGTGCCGAAGGGAACACACTCTGCGGAATAGGGGGAAGCATCCGAGCCTGTGCCAAATTAATGGGGGATTCTTTAAAAGACGGGGCTTTCCCAGCCAAACAGACAGACCAAATACTGGAAAATCTTTCAAACTCTAAAAAACAAATTTTAAATGCAATTCTCCGCGCCGCTCCAGACCGGGTGCATACAATCATTCCTGGAATGATTATTCTCCAAACAATAGCGGATTATTTTGGGTATCGTTCCATTTGGGTCAGTTCCTGGGGCGTGCGGGAAGGCTATCTTTTAGAGCGTATCCTGCCTGATCGGGAAGCAGGAGCAAATTAAGGAGGATGGTATTCATGGCCGAATATCAGGGAATTGATGTAACTTATACCCAAAACCGGGAGCTTTCCTGGCTGAAATTTAACGAAAGGGTTTTGGAGGAAGCAGCCGACCCTATGGTTCCACTCTATGAACGTCTGAAATTTGTCTCCATCTTTACCAGCAACCTGGACGAATTCTTTATGATCCGGGTGGGAAGCATTGGAGACCTTGCCCTTGTGCGCAAGGACGACATAGATAATAAAACCGGGGAAACCCCTGCCCAGCAGTTGGAGGATATTTTCCGGGAAATGCCGCGGCTGTACGCCAAGCGGGACATGGTTTTCAGCCGGGTAGAGGGGATGCTGCGGGAATATGGCATCTGCAACCTGGAAATAAAAGAGCTTGCCAAACCAGAAAAGAAATTCCTGGAAAAGTATTACCAACAGGAGATTCAGCCTATATTATCCCCCCAGATTATTGACCGCCACCATCCCTTTCCCCATTTTGAGAATATGCAGTTGTATGTCCTTCTGGTTTTAAGCAAAAAGAAGGAAAAGGAGAAGGAAAAACCAGTCATTGCCGTGATACCGGTGCCGGATGCCCTCCCTAAAATCGTTGCCCTGCCAGGCAGCGCGGTTCGTTATGTCCTAGTGGAAAAACTGGTTTCTGAGTTTGCGGATAAGGAGTTTGAAAAGTATTCCGTAATTGGGAAATCCATCATCACTGTCACACGCAACGGCGATTTGTCTTTGGACGAAAACGACGACCAGTTTGACACAGAAGAGGACTACCGTCAGCACATGAAAAAAGTTCTGAAAAAGCGGAAACGCCTTGCCCCTGTCCGCCTGGAGCACCAGGGGCAGCTTCACCCAGCTCTGTTCCAGCGGCTTCTGGAACAGCTCCAAATTAAGGCGAACCAGGTCTATGAAAGCAAAGCCCCTTTAAATATGTCCTATATTTTCGGGCTTCAGGAACAGTTTTCCGTATTGTCCAGCGGGGCGCGGCAGAAAATTACATATCCGCCTTTTGCCCCCCAGCCCAGCCCCTATGTTGTCAAAGGGGAACCCATGCTCTGGCAGTTGCAGCGGGGGGATATCCTCCTCAGCTTCCCCTATGAGCAGATGGATCCTTTTCTGAACCTGCTGAAAGAATCTGCCTCTGACCCGGAAGTGCTTTCCATCCGCGTGACCATTTACCGGCTTGCCAGCAGCTCCCGCATGGCGGACGCCTTGGTGGAGGCAGCCGAAAACGGCAAGGATGTCACTGTTTTAATGGAGCTGCGCGCCCGGTTCGACGAACAGAACAACATCCGCTGGGCGGAGGTCTTTGAAAACGCCGGGTGCAAGGTCATTTACGGGTTCGATAACTTTAAGGTTCACTCTAAAATCTGCCAGATTACCAGAAGAAGCGCAGCTGGCGGGGTGGAGCATATCACCCAGATCGGAACCGGCAACTACAACGAGAAAACCGCCCGGCTGTATACTGACCTCAGCCTGATTACGATGAACCAGAAAATAGGGGAGGATGCGGCGCTGTTTTTCCGCAATATGTCCATCTCCAATTTGGAGGAGGATTATGAACATCTTTTAGTGTCCCCCCACTGCCTGAAACCAGGGCTGATCCGGCTGATCGACCGGGAAATTCAAAAGGCAAAAGTCGGAGGAAACGGTCGCATCCTAATGAAAATGAATTCCCTCACCGACAGGGATATGATCGACAAGCTGGCGGAAGCGTCCCAGGCGGGGGTCAAAATTGAGCTTTTAATCCGCGGGATCTGCTGCCTGCGTCCCGGTGTGGCAGGGAAAACCGAAAATATTACTGTCCGCAGCATTGTGGGGCGGTTCTTGGAACATTCCCGTATCTTCTGCTTTGGAGAGGGGGATGACTTGGAAATGTTTATAGGTTCCGCGGATTTGATGACGCGGAATACCATCCGGCGGGTGGAGATCGCCTGCCCGGTGTACAGCCCTGAGATACGGCAGAGGATTGCAAGGATGCTGGAAATTTACTGGAAGGACAATGAAAAGGCCCGCCTCCTGCAAAGTGACGGGAGCTATCTCCGGGTGGAAAATTCCGGCGGCGCAAGCGTGGACGCACAGGCTGTATTTATGGAAAATGCTGTCAAACACGCTGAAAAGGTGAAAGTCTACCAACCACAGGCTGAACCGGTAAGGAATAAGGATATTTCCCTTGGGAAGAAAATTGTCCGCCAGTGGAGACGGTTCTTTTCACAGAAAGACTCAGACAAATAAAGGAAGAGGGCAATGAAAAAGCACATTATAATTGCGGGTGTTCCCCGCGCAGGGAAAAGTATGGTTTCACAGATGATTTCAAAGATATATGATTATCAGCATATCAGCATAGATTCGATCATTGCCGGGTTTGAAAAGGCATTTCCTGAAACGGGAATCAATTCGGAGGCGGAAGGGGTTCCATGGCAGGAAAACCTGTGTAAAATCAGCTCAAAAATCGCGCCTTTTCTCCGCGCCATGATGGACAGCGGGGAGTATGACGAGCTTGATTATGGGATGGTTATTGATATATTCCAGCTTTTGCCTGGGGATTACATCAAATATATAGATACATCTGTGTGTGATATTTATTATTTCATCACTTCCGACGTTTCCCCAAAGGAGAGGTTTGAACTTCTCAAAAAATACGACACGCCAAAGGATTACACATTTTACAAGCCGGATTGGGAGAATATGGACGGGTGTTCAGATATTGTAGAGGCAAGCAGGTTTTACCGGGAGCAGTGTATCCAATACGGGCTTCCATATTTTGAAACGTCGAAGAACAGAAATGCCATCCTTGATGGGTTTGTAAAAGGGCTTTCCAGGACATAAAAATTTCAATGGGGCGAAAATCGCCCGCCAGTGGAAACGTCTTTTCTCCGGGCGGAAGGAACTATCTACATCATAATCGCGGGAACTGCCCGAAAGCTGGTTTAAAGGAGGGAGACTGTATGTTTCAAAGAAAAGAAGTAGAAAAAATTCTCAGCCACGCAAAACAAATGGATCCAAAGTATGAGAGATTCGGCGTTTCCAGACATCAGTATAAGCTGAACCCGCCTATCCGCATGGAGTTTGTCCGTGCGGCAGAGAAAAGGTATCATTTCCAGCTTCCAGAGGATTATGTCCAGTTTATTACAGAGGTCGGAGACGGGGGAGCAGGCCCGGATTATGGAATCTATCCGTTTGGGAATTTTTTCTGGAAAGCGGAAAGCCCAGGCGCTGAAAGGTTCCGGGAGGAATACCGGCGCAGTCTGGCAAACCCGTTCCTGCTGGTCCCGATGGAGCCGGACGACGTGGAATACAGTGGTTTTTCCAAAGAAGCGTATGAAAAAAATCCTGGGGATTTTTTTGTGGAGGTTGGAGAAGGGGATTACAAAGAAAGGCTATGTGACACGGATGGATTTTATATGCTTGGTACACATGGGTGCCAATGGGATTTCGGGATGGTAACAGCTGGGGAAAGGCGCGGGCAGGTGTTTGATACCGATAATGAGGGCAATTTTTGCTTTGCTGCGCACAGCTTTTATGAGTATTATCAAAACTGGCTCGATCATATTTCAGATGCGGAACAGTGCCGGAAAGAGTTGGAAATGTGGAGAAATGTACGGGAAAGATAATTTCCATGAAGGATGAAAATAAGGACGGGAATTTGACAGGAGGGAAGAATACTTATGACAGCCCAGCAGGTGATTGATCTTTGCCTTTCCTATAAAGGCGCATATCTGGATCATCCCTTCGGCTCGGAGAGCACCATCGTCAAGGTGGGAAAAACCACAGAGAAACCCGGCCGGATATTCGCCCAAGTATTTGTTTTAAAGGGGAATGACACTGTCACCCTTAACTGCGAGAGCATGACAGGGGAGTTTTACCGCCAGCTTTACCCCGGCGTGGTGGTGAGGGGATACCACTGCCCGCCGATTCAGCAGCCTTATTTTAACACGTTTCCCCTGGATGGCAAGGTTCCTGATGACATGATAGCGAAAATGATTGAACATAGCTATCAAACGGTAGTGGGGAAGCTGCCGAAATATATTCAAAAAACATTGATGCAGCAGTAAAATCATCGATATAATTGGGGGGGGAGAACAGCCAAAATGTGGACGGCTTTTTATAAAAAGTTATTTCTGTCTCTATTTGCAACAGTGTACAAAGGGATACATATAAAAAAACAAAATAATGGACTGCCA
>CAOJXI010000133.1 GCA_948465665.1 uncultured Clostridia bacterium
GCTGGGGTATTTCGCGCCTAGCGGGTTCAGTTCAGCAGAGCTGAACTGGCGACCAAAGGAACTTTTTAGGAAAGTTCCTCTGGACTCTTCAAACCTTTTTAATCCGCCCCAGCTTGTACTCTTCTTAGCTCGCTCTCGCCACTTTGCTTTATCAAACTTACTAAAAACTTTCCGGCGAAAAGCAGGCTTCTTTTCACAGCATGGTACAGCGCGCTGAAATATTCAGTGCGCTGTATTATTTTCTGAAAACCTCCTAAATCTTTCAAAACTGTTAGATTTCTGAAAGGCTCTGGAAAGATTGATCTATTATAATAATGACAGTTTCAAAGAAACCTTAAAACGCAGGAGGAATTTTCATGACAATATTAGAAACCAAAGGCCTGAAAAAATATTATGGTTCCGGCGATACTGCCGTCAAAGCCCTTGACGGCGTAAACCTGACAGTAGAAGAGGGGGAATTTGTGGCAGTGGTGGGAACCTCTGGTTCCGGCAAATCTACCCTTCTCCATATGCTGGGGGGTTTGGATCGCCCTACCTCCGGCACTGTGACAGTAGACGGTATGGAGCTGTTTGCCATGCGCGACGAAGCCCTTACCATCTTCCGCCGCCGGAAAATCGGCTTTGTATTCCAGAATTACAATCTGGTTCCAGTGCTGAACGTCTATGAAAATATCGCCCTTCCCATCCAACTGGACGGGGGACGGCTTGACACAAACTTTATTGGGGATATTATCCAAACTTTGGGGCTGGAATCCAAAATCCACAGCCTTCCCAACAACCTTTCCGGCGGACAGCAGCAAAGGGTCGCCATTGCCCGCGCCCTTTCCACTAAGCCCGCCATCATCCTGGCAGATGAGCCTACCGGGAACCTGGATTCCAAAACCAGCCAGGATGTTCTCAGCCTGCTGAAAGTCACCAGTCAGAAATTCGGCCAGACCATAGTCATGATTACCCATAATGAGGAAATTGCCCAGTTAGCAGACCGCATTGTCCGCATTGAGGACGGGCAGATCGTCAGGAGGTGAACAGGTGATGATTAAAGTTTCCAACCAGGGCTGTATCCGACGGCTGTCCAATCGAAGCCTTTCTGCTGCCAAATACCGCAATATCATTGCAGTTATCGCCATTGCCCTGACTGCTATGCTGTTTACAAGCCTGTTTACCATTGCGGCAGCCCTGAACAACGCGATCCAGATGTCAAATTTCCGCCAGGCAGGGGGAAAAGCCCATGCTTCCTTTAAAAGCGTTTCCGAAGAACAGGCGGCTGCTCTTTCCCAGCATCCCAGCATTGAAATGTATGGGATGCGGCTGTTGCTTGGTATGCCCGCGGCGGAGCCGCCCTTCCTCAAAGCCCATGTGGAGGTAAGCTATATGGACTCCAAGGAGACGGAGCTTTACTTCTGTGTCCCGGAGCATGGGACGCTCCCCCAGGAGGGAACCAACCAGATCGCCACTGACACCAGGGTGTTGAAACTTTTGGGGATTGAGCCGGAGATCGGCGCAAAGGTTCCCCTTACCTATGAACTGGGCACCGGAACCCATTCCCGCCAGAAGGTGACAGGGGAATTTGTCCTGTCCGGCTGGTGGGAACACGACCCGGCCTGCATTGCAAGCCATATTGTTACATCCCGCAGCTATGCAGACGAGGTTTTAAAAGATTATGTCAGCACAGACATCACTACAGACATGACTGGAAAGTGGAATCTGGATGTGATGTTCTCTAATTCCCTGCATATCCAGGATGATATGGACAAAGTCCTTGCCGCCAACGGCTGGCAGGATGACAGCCCCAGCCAGGACAACTTTATTTCAACCGGGATTAACTGGGGGTATTCAGGAGCGCAGCTCTCCGACGCCTTGGATCCTACGACAGTTCTGGGAGTAGGCGGGATCCTGCTGCTGATTATCTTCACCGGATACCTGATTATTTATAATGTGTTCCAAATCTCTGTTACCAATGATATCCGCTTTTACGGCCTGCTGAAAACCATCGGCACTACCGGGAAGCAGATTAAATCCATGATCCGGCGGCAGGCGTATACCCTCTCCCTCTTTGGCATCCCTATTGGGCTGCTTTTAGGATGGCTTTTAGGCGGCAGGCTGGCCCCTATTATTATACGAGGCATCAGCGATTCCGCTATGAACGCTGTCTCTGCACAGTTTAACCCCATTATCTTTATAGGGGCAGCCCTGTTTGCCTTGATTACCATCCATCTTTCCTGCTCCCGTCCCGGCAGGCTTGCCGCCAGGGTTTCCCCAGTGGAGGCACTCCGCTATTCCGAGGGTTCTTCCAGTTCCTCCAAAAGCAAAAAAAGCTTGGACGGCGGCAAGGTGCAGAAAATGGCATTGTCCAACCTGGGGCGTTCCAAAGGGAAAACCTTTGTCACCATCCTATCTCTGTCCCTGTCGGTGATCCTGCTCAATACTATTGTCACCTTTGTAAACGGATTTGACATGGACAAATACCTGAAGCGCTGGGTATCCGCTGACTTTATTTTCGCCGGAGCCCGCTACTTCCAGTTTACCGGGATCGAGCCTGTCCCGGAAGATGTTCTGGAACCTATCAAACAGCAGGGAACCGGAGAATCCGGGCGTGTTTACACCAATGGATCCTGCTATGAGCATATGCCCATAGGCCATTTTGAAGAGCTTTACAGAGATTTGTCAGAGAGCTATAAGGAAAATGTGCGGGATCATGCTGTTTATCCCAGTGACGGGTTTATGCTGGATAACAAAGTAAGGCTCCTTGGAATGGATGATTTCCCGTTAAGCCTCCTGGATGTCCTTGATGGGGATATTGAAAAGCTGAAGGATCCGTCTGGGAACTATATCGTCGCTGTCCCGGACACAGACGACTTTACCAAGCCAAATGAAAGCTCTTACTGGGCAAAGGTCGGGGATCAGGTGACAATCCGCTATGTGGATGATTTCAACTTTATTGACCAGGTTACAGGAAAAGTGATAGAGCGTGAGGATACCGCAGCATGGGAAAAGGCGATGGAGGAAATTTGGCCTATAAATCCCACAAAATACCGGGACATCACCTACACGGTTGCCGCTGTTGCGACAGTCCCCTATGCACTCAGCCACCGGTTTGGCGGGGGTGACAGCTATGTCCTGCCTGCCGAAACCCTGAAAAGAGATGACAGCAGTACCTACCTAATGTCCTTTGTCTTTGATGCCGCGCCTGAAAAGCTGGAAGATATGGACAGATTTTTGAAGGACTATACCGAAAGCGTCGAAGTGACATTTGACTATGAATCCAAGGCTCAATATGTCAGCGAATTTGCCGGGATGCAGGGGATGTTCCTAATTGTAGGCGGGGTGCTGAGCGGCATTATCGGGATTGTCGGCGTTCTCAATTTCCTCAACGCGGTACTGACCTCTATTCTTGCCCGGAAACGGGAATTCGCAGTGCTGCAATCAATAGGCATGACTGGGAAACAGTTAAAAACCATGCTTGTCTGGGAGGGGATCGCCTATGCTGGGATTTCCATTCTGCTTTCCCTTGCCCTTTCCCTGGAGATGAGCGGGGTAATGAAAGTTGTGGCTGAAGGAATATTCTGGTTTTTTACCTACCGGTTTACGATTATGCCTGTTTTATGTATTGCGCCAGCGTTCCTGACAATGGGCGTATGTATTCCACTGGTGGTTTACAGGTTTGTGGCAAAACAGTCTATTGTGGAACGGTTAAGGCAGGCGGAGTAGCATATCCGATTCTAAGAGCCTGTTTAGAATCTCCCCGCGCACGTCTTAGCGGCAGATTTTTTGCCTTGCTGGGCAAAAAATCCGCTCGCTAATCCGCACACGTTGAGATCCTAAACAGGCTCTAACGCTGAAAACGACCTCGTTTTTTAACGGGGTCGTTTCAACTTTTAAAATGGCAGCTTAATTTATTCAGCCTGGCTCATTGACAATCTGGTTCCTTATGTGATATTATGAAGTTAGCTTCATATTGGTAGGGGGAGCAGGTTGAAAACAAAAGTAAAAGAAATGCGTATGGCGGCAAACTTAACCCAGCAGCAACTAGCAGAACGGGTACATGTATCAAGCAGGACAATTATTTCCATTGAAAAAGAACAATACAGCCCGTCGCTGATGCTGGCTTACCGGATGGCGGAAGTTTTTGGAATATCTGTTGAAGAACTTTGCTGTTTAAAAGAAAACAGGGAAAGGGAGGATGAAAGGCGTGAAAAAATCTGAAAGAGCTGCTTTTACAGACAGGATTAAATGGAGAATCCGCATTTTATGGGCTTCCCTGATTTTTATGCTGGCATATATGGTTTTTGTAGGCGAAAACGGCGGCGGGGATTCCAGAATCGTAACATGGTTAGCTGATTTTGTCGGGGATATCATTTTCTTTGGGGGATTGGGTTATATTATTTATCGGCTCCGCTTTAACAAAAAGCTCCTCCAAAACAAGGGGCTTCTGGCAGAGAAGTTATGTTTGGAGCAGGACGAACGAAACCAATACCTCCACGACAAAAGCGGCGGCATTGTTATGGATATTTTGATGCTGGTCATGCTGTTTGTTACAATGACGACAGCGATGTTCAATATGGCGGCGTTTTACGCATCCTTTGCCATTCTGGCTGCTGCTGTCCTTTTAAAAGCCGGTGTTTACCTTTTCTATTCCCATCGGTGAATAGCCTGGCCTTTTCGGGTATAGGAAATTACAAAAAGCTCTTGCAATTTTTCACAAAATGTGCTATACTACGCCCAGAATTATTAAAAACGGCTATGATCGGGAGAAGTAAGCGCACCCCTTTCCTTCCCAGAGAAGAAACCAGATTGCTGGAAGGTTTCCGAAGGAAATTCCGCCCAAATGCACCCGTAAGCCGATGGGAGGAATTAAAGTATTCCCATCCGTCTGGCCCGCGTTAAGGGAACAGCCCTTCCGAAACAAGGAGCGGCAGGTAAAGTGATAAAGCAGAGTGGAACCGCGTTAAATTCAACGCCTCTGAAATGGGACAAGCCCCATTTCAGAGGCGTTTTTCATATAATAGTAATGAGCCTGTATTCTGCAAAAGTGGGAGTGATTAATTTGTTTCAGCGAATCAAGGAAGATATCCAGGCAGTTAAGGAACGAGACCCCGCAGCCCGCAACAGTTTAGAGGTATTTTTTCTGTATTCTGGGCTGCACGCGATATGGTACCATCGTCTGTCCCATACTTTATACTGCCACAGATGGTTTGGGGCTGCCCGGTTTGTATCCCAGTGGGCAAGGTTTTGGACTGGGATTGAAATTCATCCCGGCGCAGAAATTGGCAGGGGGGTTTTCATAGACCACGGCGCAGGAGTAGTAATTGGGGAAACGGCTGTCGTTGGAAACTTTTGCACCATCTATCAGGGGGCAACTTTAGGTGGAACCGGCAAGGACACCGGAAAACGTCATCCTACTTTGGGGAACAATGTCCTAGTAGGCTGCGGTGCAAAAATTCTAGGGCCTTTTTCTGTCGGGGACAATTCTAAAATTGCTGCCAATGCAGTCGTCCTTCAGGAAGTACCCCCAAATTGTACTGCTGTTGGAGTACCGGCCGCAGTTGTCCGGCGGGATGGAAAAAAAGTGGATGGTTCTGTACACACACCTGATATGGATGTTATCCATATGCCTGATCCGGTAAGCCGTAAAATGGAAATGCTTCTGCTCCGCATGGAGCAGTTGGAACAAAAAATTGCAAAACTAGAAAGGAAGAATTATTATGAGCATGGAAATCTATAACACTTTAAGCCAGAAGTTAGAAAACTTTGTCCCTATGGAAGCAGGAAAAGTGAAGATGTATGTCTGCGGCCCAACCGTTTATAATTTAATCCATATTGGGAACGCCCGTCCTATCTGCGTCTTTGATACCCTTCGCCGGTATCTGGAATACCGCGGGTATGAAGTGACATTTGTACAAAATTTTACAGATATTGACGATAAAATTATTAAGCGGGCAAATGAGGAAGGGGTATCCTCTAAAGAAATTGCAGAACGCTACATTAAAGAATACCAAACCGACGCTTCCGGTTTGAATTCCCGTCCTGCGACCATTCACCCAAAAGCCACCGAGACAGTGGACAAGATTATTGAAATTGTTTCAGACCTGGAACGGAAGGGATTTGCATATGCACAGAACGGCGATGTTTACTACCGCACCAGAAGGTTTAAGGATTACGGGAAACTCTCCCATATGCCTTTAGAAGACCTGGATGCAGGCAACCGGATTGACGTTAGCGAACAGAAAGAAGATTCTCTGGACTTTGCCTTATGGAAAGCCGCCAAGCCCGGGGAACCTTCGTGGAAATCCCCTTGGGGGCAGGGCAGGCCGGGATGGCATATCGAATGTACTGCGATGATAAACAAGTTTTTGGGCGATACTATTGACATTCATTGCGGCGGGCAGGATTTAATCTTCCCCCATCATGAAAACGAAATTGCCCAGGGCGAGGCTTATACCGGGAAAGAATATGTCCATTACTGGATGCATAACGGACACATCAATGTTGACAACCGGAAAATGAGCAAATCTTTGGGGAATTTCTTTACTATCCGTGAAGTTGCGGAAAAATTCGGCTACGAGCCTATCCGCTTTTTAATGCTGCAAGCCCATTACCGCAGCCCCATGAATTACAGTGTGGAAGTGCTTGAACAATGCAAAGCTGCTTTAGGAAGGCTTTATAACTGCTTGGAACGCTTGCAAGATGCCGCTGCTTCCGCTCATACTGCCGAAATTACTTCAACAGAAAAAAATCTGCTGGAAGCTATGGGGAAAAGACGGGAACAATTTATCGCTGCTATGGACGATGACCTTAATACTGCGGATGCTATCTCTGCTGTGTTCGATCTGGCAAGGGATATTAATTTAGCATTGCAGGAGACACATTCTCAGGAGTTCGTTACAAATGCTGGGAAACTTTTTGATGAGTTGACCGGGGTTTTAGGGCTTCTCTATAACCGTAAGGAAAAAGATTCGCTGGATGCCGAAATTGAGAAATTGATTGAGGAACGCCAAGCAGCACGAAAGGCTAAGGATTTTAAACGGGCTGATGAAATCCGCGACCAGCTTAAGGAGAAAGGGATTCTTTTAAAGGATACCCCCCAAGGTGTGAAATGGTCGAAAATAGAAAGCTGATTTGCGGGAGTAAGCTAAGACGAGTACAGGCTGGGGCGGATTAAAAAGGTTTCGGGTCCAGGGGGCTTT